>JAITJT010000208.1 GCA_031278795.1 Deltaproteobacteria bacterium
GCGGCGGCGGTGGTGAAGGCGGCGGCGGCGGTGAAGGCGGCGGCGGCGGTGAAGGCGGCGGCGGCAGTGGTGAAGGCGGTGGCGGCAGTGGTGAAGGCGGTGGCGGCAGTGGTGAAGGCGGTGGCGGTAGTGGTGAAGGCGGTGGCGGCGAAAGCGGCGGTGGCGGCGAAAGCGGCGGTGGCGGCGGAGGCGGAGGCTTCATGGGAGTCGCGCCTGAGACAAAGAGCATATCCGAGGGCTATGCCGCGAGCCTGGCTTTCCTGTCCCACATAGGCAACTGGCTCCCGGACTATACATATCAAACAGCGGAACTCTCCATAAGGAATCTGAACGCCTGGCAGGCTTTCTCAGGAATGGACGCGGCAAGCTTCAAAGTCAAAACAGGCTCCCATGTATCAGTTAAAGGGATTAATTTTATTGTTGGCGCCGCCATTAAGTTTGAAAATGTCCTGGGCGCACTTCTTTTCGGAGCGTTTGTGGAGGGAGGGGTCTCCAGCTATGACGTCCATACCGATGTTGTTACCGCAGACTTCAAGGAGGTTGGTGGCGGCGGCCACATGAGATCTCTTGGTGTGGGCATAATGCTTAGCCAAAAGATTAAAGATAGGTTCAGATTTGAAACATCCTTCAGATATGGAAAACTGCAAAACACTTTCACGGCAGTAAATTATCAAAGCCCTGATGGAACTACCGCCAGCTTCAAGATGAATGTGCCCTACATGGGTGGCCACGTAGGCCTGGGTTACACCATAGGCCTTGGCGATTTTGGGAATATTGACCTTTCAGCGAGATATTACCTCAACCATGTGAAAGCCCAAGAACTACACATAGGAACTGGCGCTGTCGTAAGCTTTGATTCCACGACTTCCAAAAGATTCCGTGTGGGAGCGCGTTTCACCAAACCCTTCACCGAGTATATATCGGGATTCGCGGGAGCTTACTTTGACCGTGAATTTGACAATATGACCAGGGGAAGGGTGTTCAACATGGAGTTGCAATCCGTGGGCCTCAAGGGTACTACGGGCGTATACGAGCTTGGCGCGGCTATTAAATCAGCCACCAACAAGCACCTCTCCATTGAGTTTGGGATCCAAGGCTATACTGGAGTTTTCAAGGGCCTCTCCGGTGGTGTCCGCCTGGGGGTTGAATTCTAGGAAGTACCCATCCTGACGACAGCATATTTCCATAAAGCCCTTTCTTTTTCCTTGCATGTGCACCTAGTGCTGCTTGAGACCAATCTTTTGTGTCTTTAGCCGTAAGATTGAACTTAACTGAGGCCAAAAAGCTCTAGGATTTCAAAGACCTTTGGAAGGGATTTGGAAGATATGTATGAGGGATTAGCTATTGGGAAGGGTGTTGGTATTAGGAAGGTATATAGTCAGGTGTTTTGGAGGGGATTTACTTAAACTATAAAACGGGTTTAGGGTTTGCCACCGGGCCAATGAACGTGTGCGATTTTCTTTGGCCTTAAATTCTCACCTTCAAACATTCCTCATTGGAAGGCGTTCTTTTTTCTCATATAACTGGAAAACCAATTGACGATTAGGCACTTGGTATTTCTAGCGTTAACCTTTCCTTCCGTCTCCAAGACGGCCTTCTTGACGGTGGATAACAACCCTAAATATTAATCAATACATTTTGAGTACATAAGCCCAAAGGCCTTAGATGCTAGCTTTAGACTCTAGATGAGCCTAAAGGCAAGCTCTGTCCGGTCAGCCGCTTCTCTCCCCAAAAGGATCCTTACCCTTGTCCAGAAGGGCCAGCCTCTCTTTGCTGAGGCCAAGGGCGACTAGCACTTCCCTCATGGTGGTCCTGGTGCTGGAGAGCACGTCTTTGCCGCTTATGGTGAACTTGGTAAGCTTCCGGAACTCGTCCATCAAGCCATCAAAGAGCATTTCCTGGGAAAAGATGTTGGACGCCACGCAGCTGTGGAAGCGCATGGCAAAGACCATGGGGAGAAAGAGGAGAAAGACTCTCTTGTGCCAGCCCAGCCCGCTTGCCAATGCGTTAGTTGCCGCAAGGCGACTTGAGAGAACCTTGAAGCAGTTCATGAGGCAAATGGCGTTATATACCTGGGGCACCTCGAATCTCCTGGAGTGGGGGTCACGGATTAGTAGAACTTTCTTTTCATCGTCCTTGAGCGAGCTCCCATCCCTAAAATCGACTCCGGTATAGGTCCCGGTCCCCGCTTTCCAGGGATTCTGGATGCTCTGGTAAAAGAGGTGGACAGCTAGCTCCTCATCCCCCAGCCTCAAAGAGCCTCTTTTCACAAAGAGCTTGTTGGAGAAGATGTTCTGGAAGATTGGCTCGTCGCAGGCGCCGCTCTCAAGGATTGAGTCATTGTAGGGGAGGCTTATGAGGACACTCTTCCCATTCCGGTCTAGAACCAGATCTTTCACGGCCGCTAAATTCAGGGTGGGGAGTTCCAGGAAGATGGATTGGGGAAGCGAGTCTTCCGGGGGAACGCCCTGGGAAACCCAGGAAACTGGTATTGGGCGCACGTCCTTATCGTCGCCCGCCCAGATGGGTTCCAGGGTCTTCCCAGACAAGACGAAGGATATATCGGTTTCCCACCTGAAATCCACCAGGAGCTCAGAGTCTCTCTGGCTATCTTTTCCAAAGTCCAGGTAGAAGTTCTGGCACCTCTTGCGGCTCAGCTCCCTTACCAGGTGGGAAGTGTAATCTGCCCCAACTGCGGCTGACATGAGCTCCAGGTTGTTCTGGTCGAAAACCAGTGACGAGGAGAATTCCAAGAGCTCCTCCGCCGTTTCCGGGAAGTTGGCGAGAAGGGCTTCCTTTAGGCCTGTGCTCAGGGCTATCTGTTCCCTCAAGATTACCGGCCCGAAGGGCACGATTTCCGCGGCCCTCACGGCCTTGAGCACGGCTCCCTTGGGGAAGCCGTAAGGGCTGTCGGCGCTCCTCCCCAGGATGCTCCTCGTGCTGTAGCTGCTCAAAAGCTCCGGGTGGGTATCCTTGAGCTTAACCACGTGCTCCATGAGGGAGCGCTTGAGCTCATCTGAGATCGTGAGGTTCAAGTAGCCGTCCTCAAAGATCTTGTCAGAGATTATGCGCACCCCGTGCTCAGGATCCACTCGTCCGATCCTGACCTTGCGGTTGCGGGGGCGGCCGTCCTTGTCACGGTAAGCTTCCACCAGGTAGACGTACCTGAGAGGAAACTTGCCGTTTTCATAACTGAAAGTCATGCATGACACCTCCGTTTTGGGTTATTGTTCCAAATTGAAATTCATTATACATTCCCTATCAAAGTTGAAAAATGCAAAAGAAGCGTAATCCTTAAAAGGGCGCAACAATCACCAGTTTTTTTTGATTTTGTTGGTTTTTGGAAAATTTACTTAACTTTGCGCTTCTTCGGGTATTCAAAGTACAGCTACAAAGGTGAAACAGCTCGCTTTCACAGCACAATACCTTGTTTATAAGACAAGCTAGATCGTAGTCAACATATTAGCACTAATTTTGCTATTCTTAAATTGCTAAATTGCTAAATGCCCACATCTTTACACTTTTGAAAATTCCAACCTTTTTGCTTTCAGGGCATATTTGCTTAAGAGACTTTTTCCAGGAACTTGGCCTGTAAAGCTCCATTCGCGCGCCTCCAAACAAGGTTTTTCGCATGCTGGGCCTGTAAATACGCCTTCAAGATCCTTTGTTCATTACCCTTTACTATACGGCAGAAAAGCGATCCCTTCCACGCGTCTTATTGGCACCTAATTGTAGAACATGTAGTCCATTTATATCAAGCAGGATTAAAAGCTAAAAGACGCTAATTTAACCCTCATAACGCAATAGACGGGGGAAGCGCTTTATAGTGTCATCAATCCCTATGGGCGAATAAAAATATCATGGTCTTTTTTATCTATTCGCTTTCGGGCTATAGAGCTCGCGGCGAAAAAAGTCCCGTGCATAAAAAACCCTTCCCAGAAAGATATCTGGGAAGGGTTTTATTTTAGGAACAATTTAGCGAATCAAGCCCGCGTTTGGGGACGATTAGGCTCAGTCGATATACTCCTGGTTCTTTCCGTTTCCACTTCCGTTTCCGGATCTACTGGCCCGGCCATGGCCATTGCCGTTTTTGCCCTTGTTCATGTTGGCCACCTTGGAAGGCGTGAAGTCGTACTCCTTTCCATGGGTGATAAGGTGCATGAGATCCACTATCTCCATAACCTGATCGGCCTCCTTTAGGAGGAGATTGGCCGATGCGGCCGCCTGCTCGGTGGAGACGGCGTTATTTTGGGTGGCTATGTCTATCTCGGCTATGGCCGCGTTCATCTGCTCAATCTCCAACCTCTGCTCGGAGGAGGCCTCGGCCACCTGCTGTATGCGCTCCTCCAGCTTGGGCTGGAGGTCTATGGCCGTCATGAACATTGTGTTGGTCGAGTTGACCATGTTGGATCCGGAGCTGATGTTCTCGATGGTGGTCTCGATGAGCTTGGCGGTGTTTTTGGCGGCCTCGGCGCTCCTCTGGGCCAAATTGCGGACCTCGTCGGCCACCACCGCGAATCCCGCGCCGGCCTCGCCGGCGCGGGCGGCCTCCACGGAGGCGTTCAGGGCCAGGAGATTGGTCTGGTAGGCTATCTCATCGATGGTCTTCACGATCTTGGCGATGGCGTTACCGGATACCGAGATGCCGTCCATGGCGGTGATAACGTCGCCCATGGAGTGGGATGCCTTCATGACAGCGCCCTTGGTCACCTCCACCATATCGATGGCCTCGTGGGCCCTCTCCTCGTTCTGCTTGGTCTTCTCGGTCATGTCCAAGAGGGTTGAGCGTATCTCCTGCAAAGAAGCCGAGCTCTCCGTGGCGCCCGTGGCCAGGGTCTGGGAGGTGGAGGCCGACTCGGAGGAGAGCGTCTCCAGGGACGCCGCCTTGTCGGTGAGGTCGTCCATTATGCCTACCAACTGGCGGTTGAGGGTGAGCACCGAGACTATGGCCAGGATCGAGCCCGCTATGAGGCCAAAGACGGCCACCAGAATGAGCAAGAGGTGGGCGTGGAAGTAAGTGCTCTCAGCCTCCTCCTTGGCGGCTGCCACCAGCTCGGCGCTAATCTCAACCATACGATCCAAAAGGGTGTCGATCTCCTCGGTCTTGGGCACGAACTGATCGTGAATTATATGCATGGCCTGACGGTTGGTGTCACTGGAGGCCAGATCGTTTATCTTGTGGAACAGAACCTGGGCCTCGCCCCTCAAGGGCTTAACCGCGGTCCAATAATAGCTCGAGAGATCCTGTAGGGCCGGATTGATGAAGTTGGGGGGCAGGTCGAACTTCACCTTGGTGAAGCTTAGCTCTCCGTGCTCGCCAAAGGTCATGGAGTTCTCGGCCAGTCTTAAAAACTCCTGGTTAAAGGTGGAGAGGCTGGCACTGGAGACCTCCGGGTTGGTTAGTTTGCGCTCCAGGGAGTCTAAGGCCACCAGCATGCGCTCCAGGTCCTTGTTGCCCAGATCCAACCACTTCTGGCGGTTCTCGTCCGTGATGGCCAGTATCCCTAGCTTCTCATAGAGCTGGAGGCTTTTGATTATCTCCACCACCGCCAGGGCGTCAAAGGCGAGCGAGGTTCCCTCCGGAGTGCGTGAGGCCCGGCCCTGCTCATAGAGATGGTTGATGGGGGCCTCGAAGGCCGCGTAGAACTCCGGGCTTCCACGCACCGCCAGAAACTGCGCGTTGTAGCCGCTGTTCTCATAGCTCAGGGCGTAGATAGTCTCGATTTCCCTTTTCTGCTCCGTCCAGAGGGTCCTAAAGGACTGCCATTCAGAGGCGTACTCCGGAAGCGGCTGATAGCCCTCCATGCTGGCTTCTATATCTGGAATGAGCTTATCTATCCTGGACTTAATCGCCCGCATCTCTTCTAGGTCTTCGGTCAAGACCACCTCCAGCATTTCCAGCTGAAGTTTGACTAGGTGTTGGCCTAGGTCCTGTATCCTAGCCGAATGTTCGGTCATGACCGTGAAGCTATGTTCCATGCTCCTATCCAAGTCGTTTATGGATCTAAGGGCTACCACGGAGATAGCTATGCCTACAACAATTAAAATTCCGCAGATTAAAAATATTTTTACTTTGAATGACATATAGATTTCCTATCATAAATATCTATATTAGGTATTAGAAAATACTAGAATATAGATACGCTCAAGAACTTGGGTTAAAATACCAAGTCCAGGTGTTCACAAAACCACAATATATTGAGCCAGAATTGCTAGCACCTTCCTTCACCTCATGGAGACTAACAAAAATTAAATCTTCATCTTTAGTAATATGGCGATGGAGGAAAAACTTCGCGAAAGATTCTGACGATTACATTACTGGAATAGGTTAACGGAGTGAGGAAAATTACAAAAACAAAATGCAAAAACAAGTGAGATCAAAATATGATTTAACATTACCAAAACCAACAAATTAGTATCAGATAACGCTAAAATTAAAAGAGATCAAATGCCGAAAATCGTATTTGAAGACTAAATTATAAGTATGGGTTGAAAATCTAGAACTTTATGAAGAGTAATGGCGGGATTGTTTGATTTTTTTTAGCAAGCCTTGAGTTAGTGACGCGCGCCACAAGCTCAAGGTGACAAGGGCATTAAAATTAGGCTAGAACCGCCGAACAAAATAAGTGCGTAAGAGATATTTGACTGCTATTTATGCGTTTTAGGCCAGCTAGACACGCAACTTAAGTTTGATACGATTATTATATAAACTCTATTTGAAAAAATCAAGCTATTTTTGCTAAACCGCTAATAAAATTTAACATGCAAAACTTGATCCAAATCTAAAAAATGGAAAATTCCCTAAATTCATAATTTTGCCATATAGAAGACTTTCCCCGCATCCGCGCTAGAAAAACTGCTAGTCATCAAATGGAATCACTGGTAAATCTCCAAATTATAATTTTGCTACAAATCGAATCACCCTCATTTCAGACCATTTAAGAACGTTTCAGCGTGATTTTACTTCTTTTGACGAACTTAAGTTTAAAAAAGCGCGAGGGCAGTATTTTACCAAAAATGGGATCATGGCTTTCAGATTTTACCCTTTTCGCCCCTAAATCTTATGACAAAAAAGGAAAGAAAAAATTCGCCTGTGAGGCAGGTATTTTCCCCAATATTTAACAAAATTTTCATTCATCTAGAGTATTTACGCTTATTTATCGAAGATTTTTTTGCCTAAGCTTTTTTTCGCATATTATCGAGTTATTTCCACTTACTCCCCTTCTTTTCCATTTATTTTCCCTCTTATTTCCACATATTTCCCCATATTTTTACAGCTAAACACTCAACAAGCGAAAACATTTGTCTCCATTGGCTAACATTGTTCTTACCCTAGAAGGGTATAGTAGGACGCAACATAAAGAAACAAAAATATTCAATACACCTCTCTCAACACATAACAAATGATGATATTGCGGCAAATAAATGGAGATAAAGGCAATATCCTTTAAATAACTGACTAATAAAAGAAAAGGTAACAGGAAATGTTGCTGAGAACGCCCCAAAAAAAAGCGGCCTTAGGGGAAAAAGCTCTATCTCCCCCTGCGGCCGCTCAATTATTCTAACAAACTTATTGTTATTGAAAGGCTAGAAACGCATCTTCAGGATCTCCTTGGCCTTCTCGTCACCAATGTCCGTTATGAAGCTGATACCTGTTTCCTTTTCCGTCTCCCGGTTAACGCAGGCCAGATCGTCCCGGTCCAAAGCCGGGATGGAGAACTTCCTGGCCCCAGCCATGAGCTGCTGCAGGCCAGCCCCCAGCTTGTCCAGCATTCCCCACATGGCGATGGCGCCAAAGGGCAGCTCCTTCATGAGATCCACGCCCACCTTCTTTTGTACATCATAGTAGCCGGCGAAGATCTCCTCTACGGTTTCACCCCGGTCGGATACGCTCTTGGGGAGTTTGTCCCAGTTGCCGTTCACCTTGGCCTTGTTGGCGGGTTTGAGCACTCCCTCGATGTTGGAGCCCAGGAATCCTGGTATCATGAGGGCCCTTCCCATGCAGATGAGCTTGGTGTAAGGCGCGCCTAAGGCCAGGCCCTTGAAAATGGCGCTGGACTTGGCGAATCCTCCGGCGAAGGAGAGATCCACCACGTCGTGGCCGTAGGACGCGAGTATCTGGGCGTACTTGTAGGCCTGGGAGTGGAGGAGGATGGGAGGAACCCCCCAGTGCTCCATCATGTCCCAAGGACTCATGCCCGTGCCGCCTCCGGCGGCGTCAATGGTTAAGAGATCCAGCTTGGCCTCGGTCGCGAGTTTAATGGCGAGCGCCAAGACCTCCATGCCGTAGGCGCCGGTCTTCAAGGAGATGCGCTCAAAGCCCAGATCCCTTAAGGCCTTAACGCTACTTAAGAAATCCTCCGCCACCTTCTCCCAGGAGTTTATGTTGGTGTAGCCCAGGCGGCTGTGGCGGGCGAAGCCGTGGATGGAGCGGCTCTTGTAGGCCTCCCTCACCTCAGGAAGTGAGCAGTCCGGATCCACCAGGTAACCCCTGGCCTTCAGGAAATCCGCGTACTCGATGTCCTTCACCTGGATCTCACCGCCTATGTCCTTGGCGCCCTGGCCCCATTTAAGCTCCACTATCACCTTGTCCCGGTAGTTTTTGGCCAGGTACTGGGCCACACCGTTACGGGTATCCTCCACGTTCAGTTGCACTATGGCCGCGCCGTAGCCGTCAAAATACTTCAGATAGGACGCCAACCTGCGATCCATCTCCGGGCTTTTCTGGATAACACCGTCTTGGATTATGGAGGCCCTATCCACGCCCACCACGTTCTCGCCTATGACTATGGGGATTCCGCAGATGGCGCAGCCAGCGGCCATGGCGTCCCAGTATTTCTGGGCGATGAAGGTGGAGCCCAGGGCTCCGGCCATGAAGGGCCCCCTGGCCGGGGTCTTCTTGTTTTTACCGAAAGAGGTCTCTATGTTCACCTCGGTGAAGAGCGCGTCTCCGGTGGAGGCCGAGGGAGGTGCGTCGTGAGCCCCGTAGCAGGTGCCCATAATCCTCACGCTCTGGTAGGATATGCCCTTGCCGTAAAAGTTGGCGGCACCTGAGGTGATGGTTCCAAAATCGCGGGGATAGAGGAGCTCCCGGCCTTTGAGGCAGGAGAGCCACACCTCGCATTTCCCGGGGCAATCGGCCTGGCACAGGGTGCACAGGCCGGACTCGGCCGGGTTTCCACGGTTACTTATGCCAAGGGCGTCATTGGTTTTGGAAAAGACTGTCATCAAATAAACTCCTTAGAAGCTGGTGTAAAAAAAATGAATGGATGCTCATTTTTGGGATTGTTTGCTAGCACTGATAATAACAAGAGAGAAAAAGAGTAGCAAGCTAATTTCTAGACACAATAACTTATTGATTTTATGGTAAATATTCCTAAAAATCACCCATTTCGCCCCTAAAATGCCCCTATTTTTGCAGTATTTTTAGCGTGTCTTTCCTTCTCTTAGGCAACACTTATGCGGAAAAATCTTTTAAAACCGCTACTTTTGTACCAAAATGGTGCATTCTTTTAACGATTTTACTTTTGCTATCAGACCATACTAATCCCAAATCCCCCAAAACACCCAATCTTTCTTAGAGCTCTTAAAGCGCCCTTCCAAAAACGCCAAAGAAAAAAAAAGCTCCAAAAAACCCCATCCCAAAAATCGCCCTCAAAACCCGCATGAGAAAAAAATCCCCCTAAAATCTCGCTTGGGTTCCCAGCTTTTTCCCAGCTTTTTTCCCTTATTTTTAATTTTTTTCATTCTTTCCCTTGAAAATTCATAAAACATCCTTCCAGAGCTTAGAAATTTCCTCCTTTGCGGTATATGTAGTTAAACTTTATATTGCTAATAAGCATATGGGTATGATAAGCTCCCATAAATCCTGAAAGGATCTCTCTTTTTGCCTTGTTGTTTTATGATGTCACTTCTTCAAAGAAGATTTGGGCTAATAAAACAAGGGGTGTTTTTACAAAGGGCAGATCTCAAAGGATTATCCACAAACCCTATGCCTTAATAAGCCAAAGGGGCAAGCCAAGCCTATACGCCTATTGCCTTTAGCCATATTTATAATTTGGCCTTCATGCCGAAAATATAGCCTGATTTTAGGATTGCTATTTTTTTTCATTTTTTTTTAATCTTCCCCCTTGACAAGCTGAAAACAAATCTTATCTTATATGTGTCGAGTGTTACTCCCTGACCAAAACAGTAGCACCTGTTCGACTAACATGAACTCACCCGCTACTCTACGCCTAATGCCAAATTCTCATTTTAGAGTTATTAGCCTGATATATGAACCTCCTCATCGTTGAATCCCCCGGCAAGATAAAAAAAATACGCTCCATACTCCCTAACGACTGGAAAGTCGCCGCGAGCATAGGGCACGTGAGGGATCTGCCGGAAAACGACATGGGGGTCTTTCCGCCGGACTTCATTCCCCGCTACGTGGTGACGGACAGGGGCCAAAAGGTATTAGCGGATCTAAAGGCCCTCTCGGATAAAGCCGAGAGCGTGTTCCTGGCGACCGATCAAGATCGTGAAGGCGAGGCCATCGCCTGGCACCTGGCCGACTCCCTTCAGATCAAGAACCCCAAGCGCGTGACCTACACCGAGATTACCGAGTCCGCGGTGAAGAAGGCCATGGAGAACCCCAGGCCCATAGACATGAACCTGGTGAAGGCCCAGGAGGGAAGGAGGGTCTTAGATAGGCTCTACGGCTACCACGTCTCACCCGCCTTAAAGAGCGTCTCCGGGCTTAACCTTACCGCCGGAAGGGTGCAGTCACCGGCCCTGAGGCTGGTGGTGGAAAGGGAGAGGGCTATCAGGGAATTCGTGCCTTCCACCCATTACGGGGTGGAACTCCTTTTTGGGGAAGGGGAGACGGCCTGGAAGGCCGTGTGGAATCCCAAGAACTTCCTCAAAGAGGGCGAGGAAAGGATGGGGGACCTGGCACTCGCCCAAAGGGTAGCGGACTTAAAGGAAGTCAAGGTCGCCTCCTTCCAGGAAGGCGAGCAGAACGTGGCCCCTCCTCCGCCCTTCATTACCTCGTCTCTGCAGCAGGCGGCGTCCAACGCCCTCAAGATAAGCCCCAAGATGACCATGTCCCTGGCCCAGTCCCTCTATGAGTCCGGACACATCACCTACATGCGCACCGACTGCCCCAACATGGCGGATGAGGCTATAAAGGACATAAGGGACCTGGCCACGTTCAAGGGGCTCCCCATACCGGAGAAACCTAGGATCTATAAGGGCCGTGACAGCGCCCAGGAGGCCCACGAGGCTATCCGCCCCACCAAGATAAAAAACGAGATTGCCGGGGAAAACGAGTTGGAGCGCGCCTTGTATAAGCTCATCTGGGTGCGCTCCGTGGCCTCCCAGCTCATGGACGCGGTGTACTCCACCACCAAGGGCCAACTTGTTCAGAGCTTAGACAAAAAGAGCGTTAACTTTGACGCCAAGGGAAGAAAGCTTAAGAGTCCTGGCTGGAAGGCCCTCATGCCCAAGGATCAAAGCCTAGGGGATAGCGAAAAGGAAAAGGATCCGGAGATGAACAATCCGGTGCCCCGCTTAACACTGGGTGAGCTACTCTATCCCAACAAGAGCGAGCTCAAGACCAAGAAGACCACGGCCCCTCAGCGCTACACCCAGGCCAGCTTGATTAGGGACCTGGAGAAGAGGGGCATAGGAAGGCCCTCCACCTACGCCTCCATCCTGGAAAACATCATGACCAGGAACTATATCCAGGAAAACAAGAAGCGCCAGCTTCAGTCCACTGACACCGGAGACTCGCTAATCGCTTACCTCAAGGACGGCTTCGCCTTTTTGGAATACGACTTCACCAAGGGCTTGGAGGAAAGGCTAGATGACATAGCCCTGGGAAAGAGCCAGTATTTGCCCGTGGTGAGCGAGGCCAACGGCATCTTGGAGAGAGAGCTTTCGGCCTTCTTGAGGAAACTGGTCAAGGGAAGCCGCGAGTGCCCGGTGTGTAAGGGGCCGCTAAGGCACCTGGAGGGAAAGACCTCCAATGGCTCAAGAGCTTATAACTACTGGAAATGCCTTTCGCCCCAATGCGGCTATAAATATGACGATCTAAACGGAGAGCCCGTATACGACTCCAAACGCAAGTCAATCTTAAGCGCCCATGTCTGCCAGCGCTGCCAGAGCCCGCTCTGGCACCTCACCCGCGAGGAGAGCCCTGGCAACCCGGGCTATAACTTCTGGAAATGCTCCAAGGAAACCTGCACAATGTCTTATACAGATGACGGCGGAACGCCCGCCTACGACAAGCCCATGGATAGTCCCGACCAAACAGGCGAACACTGCAGCAAATGCGGAAGCCTACTTAGACACCTGGTGAGGGAGAAGTCCTCCACCAGCTCGGGCTACAACTACTGGAAATGCTCCAACAGCTCCTGCAGCGCCAACTATGACGACCTAGACGGCAAGCCGGACCCCAAGTCCGTGCGCCAGGCCATCCAGTCGGCCTTCACCTGCCCGGAGTGTAACAGCCAGCTGCGCCACTTTATCAGAGGCCCAGAAGGTGGCCTGAAACCTTACAACTACTGGCGCTGCACCCTTAGCACCTGCCGGGCCGCCTATGAGGACCGAGAGGATAGCCCGGACTATGACAAGCCCTACGTGGAGAAGAGCGACGTCAACTGCCCCAGCTGCGGAAGCCCCTTGAGGCACCTCAAGAAGGAGAGCGGTAACCCCCAGGACGACTACAACTACTGGCGCTGCACCAATGAGAAAGAGTGCGGGGCAGTGTACAACGACCTAAACGACCAGCCCGACCCCACTACCCTAAGGCGCTCGGTGATGTCCGGACACTACTGCCCCTTCTGCCAGTCCATACTCAAGCATCACGTGAGGGCCGAGGGAAAGCTGGGCGCGGCCTACAACTACTGGGCCTGCGCGAACCGCGACTGCGGTACGCGCATGGATGACCTAAACGGAGAACCCAATTTGAAAAACTATTCCACCAACGTTTTAAGCGAGCACCTCTGCCCGGACTGCGGAACCGCACTAAGGCACCTCAAGAAGGAAGGAGAGGGAAAGGAGGGCTACAACTACTGGAAATGCCAAGACCTTGCCTGCGGAAACTTCTTTGACGACCTAAACGGAGCGCCTGACTTCAAGAGCAAGCGCAAATCCTCCATCACGGACCACGCTTGCCCGCTCTGCGGCTCCAAGCTCATTCACCGCACCAAGGAGTCCTCACCCCAGGATCACGGTTACAACTACTGGACCTGCCAGAACCGCGGCTGCAAGGCGAGCTTCTTGGACCTAAACGGCACTCCCTCCAAGGACTTGCGCGGCTCGCAGATAATATCCACCGAGCACAGCTGCCCGGACTGCGGAAGGCCCATGCGCCACATCTACAAGGCCCCGGACGAGACCAACGCGGGTTACAACTTCTGGGGCTGCTCCGGATTCCCCGACTGCAAGGTGACCTTCAATGACGAGGACGGAAAACCCGGAACCAAGAGAGGCGGAGACCAAGGGGAGCTCTCCACCGAGCATATGTGCCCGGAATGCGGGAAACCCCTGCGCCACCGCGTGAAAAAAGGCGAGGACGGCCTGGGAGGCTACGACTTCTGGGGTTGCTCGGGATTCCCGGACTGCCGGGTGGCCTTAAACGACATAGATGGCCAACCGGATCTCAAGAACTACAAGAAGACCGTGCCCAGCGGCTTCAAGTGCCCCAAATGCCAAAGCGACCTTATCCGGAGAAAGGGCGTGAGCTCCAAAACCGGCTATGACTACGACTTCTTCGCCTGCTCCAACCGCAACTGCCGGGCCACCTTCGAGGCGGTGGATGACAAACCCCTGGAAAGGAAATAGCCCTTGCCTTAGCTAAAAGCCCAAAAATTCACTCTTAAGAGCACTCCGGAGAGGCCTTCCGTGTTTTCTATTGATAGAAACTTAATTTTCTATTGATAGCTCATGATAGATCCGCCCATTTTGTTTTTATTCCTTACATGGAGCGGCAAATACCTGTCAATTACCAGGAGTGCCTATTGTTTCAGCGCAATCAAGGCAAACATTACCGCCTTCCAAGAAGGCTCTAGTCTAGGAAGCTTTGGCTTAGGATAGTCTTAGATTAGTAATGTTTACCTTAACATGGTCTTAGATAAGTAAGGTGTAGCCAAGAAAGAGCTATCCAAGAAAGAGCTATCCAAGAAAGAGCTATCCAAGAAAGAGCTATCTTAGAACGGAAAAGAACTCATAGGTCAAGTAAAAAGCCCCTCTCCGGATTTTCCGAAAAGGGGCTTTAGATATTAGCTTTATGTGCCAGTGAGGCTTAGCTTTAGGCTTTGGTCTCGTCCATCTGCCTGGAAAGCCTCGCCAAGTTTCTCTCTAGCTCGTAGACCCGCTTGAAGGAGTCCTCGGCTGAGTGCACCTCTTCCCAACCTTCCAGGGAGGGGGCCATCTCAGAGGGGTACTTGACCTTGATGGGGGCCTTGGGTGGATACTGCCAACCAAAGTGGGAGACCCTGCCTATGAGCTTGAGCTCATACTCCGTGGACTTGGGTATGCCGCCGTTCTGGAAGACCTCCACGCCCTGCTCGTCAATTATGGTGAAATCGGCCAGCTCCACCTTCCTCTCCTCTGAGCCGTAGAGCAAGACCATGTGCGCCTCCTCGTGACCGAGTCCCACCAGGGTGCTCTCCGAGTTGTTGGCCACCTTCACCACCAGGTGCACCTCGGTAATCATGCCCTCCTCAGAGACTATCTTCTCAGGCTCCTCCGGAAGCGACAGGCTCACCTTGTTGGTCTCCTGTTGGTAGCTCGCGAAAAAGTCGTGCGCGTCCTTGAAGGTGGCTATCTCGCGCTTGAGCTCCTGAATTCGTCCGTCAAGATAGGTTATCTTGAGGGTTCTCCCCAGCTCCACTATCTCGCTCGCGCTCATGCCGTGGAGGGCCTGGATGGCCTCCGGGCTCTTGCGGGAAACCAGCACCTTGAAGAAAGAGTCAAGCCTCGGGATCTCCTCAGAGTTCAGCTGGCTGAGCGTAATCAAATCAGAGCGCCCGTTCATGGCTATGAAGAAGAATTTGGCAAAGTCCTCCCTGTCCTTCCCCTCAACGGAGTCATATATGGCCTGTACGCTTTGGATGAAGGCCTTCTCGTCCGTGGTGTCCAGCCTTGAGTCCGCGCAACCGGAAAGACCAACTATCATCAATAGAACAAATAACGCGTATGAAATTTTTCTCATCTTACCACCCCACAAACATTTATAAGAAGCTAAAAGAAACAACTCTCCTCTATGGTTTTCACAATCTTCGCGTCCGCGGTTAGAAACAACCTTCGCCCGACACATGTTTGCCCATAAAATCAATTGTTAAAAATGTGAAAGCTTAATCTTTAGAGGAATCAATCGCGCCTTGAAAAGGCGAATCAAAAAGGGAAAATTATTGAATGGTATCGCGCCCTTTGGAGAGGCGCTCATTAAGGTGGGAAAAAGTCTTAAAAATTAGAGCCGCAAAATTAGGGAAAAAAATAGTTTTCGTCCGCGGCTAGGATCCAATAAGAGGCGGGGCCGCCCAATGCCCCTGATTATTAAGTGGGCGCTTTTTGGCTTATCGCCCCAAAATTGGGGCACAGACCAGGAAAGGCCCTCCATGGACTCATTTCTTCCGCGGAACTCCCGTAAGACGGGACGAAGGCGCGTCCCGTCAAAGTGAAAGCTCCGGGACCGTGGTTTTGGGTCCTTCACAAAGCAGGAAAAACCCGATCCTCACCAGAAATTTAGATTTTTTCCAGGAAATGAAGATTTGGGCTGAGAGTCAGTTAGGAATTGTACGAACGATAATACAATATGCTTTTTATCACATTCAAAAAATTTTTACAAGTCTGCAACAAAAAAAAATGTAAAAAAAATTTTTTTTAGGCGTTTCTTTAGGAAAAGCGCCATTTAATCAAGTCCAGAGCCCAAATTTTGAGCTTCATGCCTGAGGCCCTATGCTCAAGCTCAAGACGCTTATCTATATGTGGAGGCCTTCTGGGGTCTCATACTAGAGCGTTTTATAAAATCAAAATTTTGGCCTTTGTGCCTTGTGAATTTTTTATCTGACGTTTTTTTTCTCAGAGGCCGCCACAGGGCCTAAGCTAAAAGCTCTAACTTAAAAAAAGAGCTTTAGCCCACTTAAAAAGTTGATTTTAGCTTCACTCTTAAAACCACAATTTTAAGACGCATCTCATCTAGATATAGTACACTTTAATTAGTTGATAAATTATTTTCAATACTTCATATAGTATGATGTTGTCAAGGCCAGAGACGCCCCAAATTTTTTTTTGGGGGCAGCCCCAAAAATTTTTTTTCTCGCCCTTTGCCCATGGCCCCACAAGTTTTCTCAAGTCCCCTCAAGACAGCTCAAGGCCCTTAGCCTGCCTGGCAAAAACACCATATATGATGCATTTCTCCAAACATATTGAATATCTTGTGGTAAAAGCTCTTTAAAGGCTGGCTTCCCGTTTGGGAAAAAGTCCGCTTCAATTTTTTTGAAGCCAAGGCTAATCACAAGATGTTGTTAAAAATCTTTTACAAATAAGTTATATAGTATAATATTCAAAATATATATTTACGCAAAATTCCAATATAAGAAAAATTCATAAGAAAAAATTCTTCAGCATCTTGTATTTTATTATAATTTTTTATATCATTTTTCTGTGCATCACGATAATAATTTCCAATACACTAAAAGATAGCCATAAATTCCCCTAAAAATCTAAGAAAAAGTACATGCAATTATGCATTCTTAGTCTCTCTTAGAGGATCTTTCTGGAGTAGAGCATGAGTGAAGAACTAATTGTATTTCTCAACTTCAAATTTGAAAACAATCTAGTCACCACTAAGATCCTGGATGATGTGAGCCTCAAGCTCTCCACAGCCACCCGCCATCAGCTCAACTGGAGGGCCTATCTCATGGCCCTGGAAAAGATAGGGGTTTACGCCGACTCGGACAAACGCCCCCTCTCCCAGCGCTACTTAAGCCCCCAGATGACCGAGGAGCTCTACTCTAGCCTCGTCGCCTTCCAAGAGGAGATGAGGGGCATGATAACCGAGATATCCACGAAAAAAAGGGTCTCCCGGGCCCTCTGGAAGAAGATCTTCCGGGAATCCGACAGCCTCAACGCCAGCGTCTCCCCTCCCTCGGACTTTGACACGGACATAACCACGGAAAACATTGGGGCCCTCAAACTGCGCTTGAACTACGATAGCCAGACCTATAGGGGCTCGGTCATGGCCAATTTGCGGGATCTGATAGTCTCGGGAAGGGTCTTTAACGTAAGCCTAGGCGAGGATGGGGTGTTCTTCATGGAAGACCCCCCGCAAAAGGCCCCGGAGGCCCTGTCCAAGCCCGAAAGTCCCGCGCCCAGGCCCCAGCTACCCCAGACCTCCCCCATGCGCGCCCTGGACCCAAACCAAGACGACTCCCTACGCGAGCTTGAGGAGGCCCAGAAACAAGAGCGTACCTTCACCATCCTCACCTCTTCCGGCTCCAAGATGGAACTGGGTGCCCCCCTTAAGCCTAGCGGCCTGAATCCTCTGAGCTCTGTCCTTAGCTTTGGAAAAAACCAAAAAGCTAACAATGCCCCAAATAAGTGCGAGAAGGGCGCCACAAGCCACAAAGAGCCCCATATAATATTTGAGATGATGGTGGGTGAGCCAGCTAAACCCGGAATTTTTGATAAGGATGAGAACCTCAATGAGTCCGATGAGGACCTAGAAGAGCCCATACTCTTACTAGAAGAGGTGGTGGAGCATCATAAGGAAGAGCCGCCCCCGGAAGAGGCTCCTCTAGAAGGCATACCCCTGGAAGATGAAGAGGCTCCCCTGGAAGGGATGCCCCTGGAAGGGATGCCCCTAGAAGGCATGCCCCTGGAAGGCATGCCCCTGGAAGGCAGGCCCCTGGAAGGCATGCTCTTGGAAGAAGAGGCACCCCTAGAGGGCATGCCTCTAGAAGATGAGGCGCCTCTCGCGGAATCAGAAGAGGATGAAATAATCCCATTGATAGCCATCGTTCCGGATGAGCCTTCAAAGGACAGCTCTCCCCAAAATGAGCTGCTTCCCATCTTCACTATCACCATGGGCGGCATGAACGAGCTTGAAGATAGCGTAAGCCTGGAGCCTCCGGCCAAGGATGGCATGAGCGATACGCCTGAAAGAGGAGCTGTTGAGGAGAGGCTCTTGAGTGACCCCTCTTACGAGGAGCTTCAGAGCGTCTTAAGAGATACTACAGACTTTGGTGAGGGCTCTGAGCGTGATAATACCCCTGTGGACAATTACCTAGCCCGAAAGCAGCTCCAAGAGAGTTTTGTCGCACCTGACACAAGAGAGATCCTTGGAGTCATCAATATCCTTGAGTCCGTAAACGCCAGGGAGTTTTACCCAACATATAATACAAGCCATGTTCCCAGCATTCGCTACTATGGAAGCCTTAAGGAAGAGCTTCCGGAGTGCTTTGAGATTATTAAGCTCATGGGCCTTTGTGACTTAGCGCGCGAGATAAGCCGTACTAGGGAAGCTAACTCTTTGCAAAGAGAAAATGCCCTTGAGGATACAAGCCAAGGGGATCCTGAAATACTGGATCTGACCCTCATGGCCGACGAGGAGGACTCCTCACAAAGCTTAGACAAATGGACAGACCTAACTAACGAGACCCTAGAGGAGACGGAAGAGGCGCTCACCGGCTCTCTGGAGGAGCAAGAGGAAAAACCAGAGCTCGCCTCCAACCAGATCTGGGAGGACCTTGCCCAGAGCACCCTGGAGGATACCTTCGCGGCCCTGGAGCATCCCGAGTCGCCTACGGCAAATGATGAGGAGCCCCTTGAGGACGAGCTTATATTAAGTGACACTATCCCGACCGCTGGTGAGGACAAAAAGGCGAGTCATAACTCCAACTCCACCTTAGATGCTTCTTTTGACCTGGAGGGCTTTACGTTGCCAGAGGATATCCCCACGGAATCCTTAGACACTCCATATCCTAATCTTCAAACAATGTCTAGCCCTTCCACAGCTCTTAAATATGACTCAACTACATCAAAGGCGGAGCTCCCTCTTCAAGAACTTGTAGCTCAAAGCGAGCTAAATGATCCCCCACCCATCAGCCTCAGCCCGGGCGAGGTGGCGGAGGATGATATTGATGTGGCAGCTGTGGATCCAAGCGCCGAGAGGCATCTTGATGTTAGAGCTAAAGCGCATGGCGCGCCACTTTCTAGCCAGCTTGCGAGCGAGGCAGCGGCCGCGCTGGATCCTCTTTCCATGGATCCAGAGGTAATTATCCATGGGGAAGGACTAGCTTTAGACTCTCAATCCACGGACTCAGAGGAAGAGGAAGCGACCCTGGACACCAACGCCCTTTCCAGGGTAGTGGAGGAAAGCGAGGACGACGACCCCATTGTGGACGAGCCACTGGAGGAAGGTGGACTCGACGAGCTTGTATTGAAAGATATTGTCATAGATGAGCTACCTTTGGTAAGCATGTCCGATGAGGACGAGGGAAGCTCCATGGAGGAACTGGAGGCGGAACCGCTTCTGGCGGAGGCCCCCAGGGCGAAAAAATACAAGGAGATCGACTACGAGGAGACCTTCATCCTTTACGACGAGGAAGCCTTTCCGCAAGAAGAAGATGCCTTCTACGAGAGCGCCACCGCAATGGAGCAAGTGGAAGAGGATGCGAGCTTCTATCCATCTCCTGATTTTCTGCCCGTTGAGTTTCTCCTCTCCACCTTGGAGCAACGTTTCGGAAAGATCCAGCCCAGGGGCGGAAACGTCTTGAACTAGCCCTTCCAGCCGCTTCCCTTATGCCCATCCTCGCGCATCCCTTTGGATGGCGATACTATTTCTGCAACAAAGACCATACAAGTTGTTTGTCCTTGTGCTCTATAGTGTTTGTCCTTGTGTTCTATAGCCAAATATAAAAAGCCGCACATTTGCGGCCTGTTATAGTTTTATGAATTTTCCCATAATAAAAAGATAAAAAAAGCAAGAATGCATCTCTTGCCATTATTTTTCTCGTGCCCTATTTTTCCATTATCTTGCAATTATCTCCGTATTATTTTCTATAATACTAGCCGTATCTTGCATTGTATTTATCTTACTCTTATCTCTGTATTATTTTGCCATTATCCTGCTCTTAACTTGTTCTTGCCTTATCCTGCAACAAA
>JAITJT010000252.1 GCA_031278795.1 Deltaproteobacteria bacterium
GTCGCCCAGACAATCCTGACCGCCGGCGAGACCGGAGGAACCAGGGTGTCCAAGCCTGAAGTAAGGTACCTCAAGAAAGTCATCGACACAGTGGATGGCCTCCCCAAGAACGAGGGAGAATTCATTGAGAAGATCCTTAAGAAGATTGACAAGTCCAAGCTGAAGCTGGAAGAGTACGGCCTCTAGGAGCCTGAAACTCCAGGGTTAGACAATCCAAGTTCACAAAATCTGACCCAAGGTTCTCCGGTACCCTTGACCAATACCCACAGAACCTTAATTCTGGAAACCTTGGGTTTTTTTAAAAAAAGCGCCGCCCACCGCCATTTAGGCCCGGGCCGGCAACGGGGACCCATAGCCCCGGGAAGGTTTCTGCAAAAGCATAAATCCAGCCGAAAAGCGCTCACGAGTTTATTTTTCTATAAAGTGGCACTTAGCCTTTAGTTTTTCGCAAACACTCCAAACCAAAGGTCACGTTCAATCCCATAGAGCTGACCTATATTTCCACAACAAGAGTTTCTTTCTGAAAGGAGAGCCATCCCATGTCAATACAAGACATATACCAAGCAGTAGTAGATTTCGATGACGATCAGGTTGCTGAGCTCATCGAAAAAGAGATCAAGTCCGGAACCGATCTGAAGAAGATCCTGGACGAGGGCCTCATCGCACCCATGGACTACGTGGGCAAGCTGTTCGCCGAGGGCGAACTCTTCGTCCCCGAGATGCTCATGGCCGCGACCGCCATGAAGAAGGGCCTTACCATCCTCAAGCCCCACCTGGCCAAGGGCGGCGGCGCCACCATCGGAACCGTGGTTATCGGAACCGTTAAGGGCGACCTGCACGACATCGGCAAAAACCTCGTCGGCATGATGCTGGAAGGCGGCGGCTTTGAGGTCTTCGACCTGGGCAGCGACGTCGAGCCCCAGAAGTTCGTGGACGCGGCCAAAGAGAAGAAGGCCCAGATCGTGGGTCTCTCGGCCCTTCTGACCACAACGATGCCCTACATGGAAGAGACCGTCAACGCCTTGAAAGAGGCTGGCATCAATTCCAAGGTCATCATCGGCGGCGCCCCTGTCACAGCGGCCTATGCCGAGAAGATCGGTGCGGCTGGCTACTCTGACGACGCCCCCGGCGCCGTTGCCCTGGCCCGTAGCCTGGTGAAGTAGTTTTCGCAGGTGAAGGCTCCGGCTCACCGCCCCTAGGGGGTACGTGAGCCAGGGACACGAGACAGGCCAATATTCCCTAGCCCTGAATACAGCGCTATTCAGGGCGCTAAGGGAATTACGCCCACACACACATACATAGGCAGAGCCGCCAGGCCGTTTAATCTTGATCCAAACTCACTCCTAACTCCAAAAATCCTTACTTTAGGCCCATGAAAAGGCGGTCTTTATTCATGGGCCTTAATTTTTCCATTAAATTTGGTGCTTTCCACCTCCAAATTTTCTCCATTCCAGAAGTTTTTCTGGAAAGCAAGTCCAAGAGGCCCCGCGCTACGCGCGGGCCTCTTGGGATCTTCTTAGCTCCATCACCTCTTTCATTTCTTTTTTGCTCTTTCTGGCAAGTTGCAGTTCTTTTGAGCCTCTAGCTGTTTTTTTAAGTTCTTTTATGCAGAACCTGGAACCTTTTCCCCTCTAAAATTAAAAATCCTCAAGCTCTGGCTATAGATATGGCCCTGGCTATAACTACGGCCCTAGGCTTATGGCTCTGGACTTCATCTAAGGCTCTGGGACATAAGTCTCAATGTGCCTCTGTCCATTAGCTATACCCGGCCAATGGCCCATGGATGAAGATCCCTTTACTTTTGCTTGAGTTTTTTCAATTTTTGCTCTATAATCCGTGCTACATTAGAAAAGCACTCTCACAAGCTTTAATAATCTGGCGACCATCCCCCAACATCCTTCCTCAATAAGGATTAACGCCTAGGCTAGGGGGAAGCCCCCATACCATGCAAGGACGCTAAGGGAAAACGAAAGCTTTTTCTTTAGGCGCCAAATATTTCATTCCCACGCTTAAATCTCGGGAGAATTCAAAAAAACCGCCCTTTCGGCGGGGCCGAAAAGGCCTAAATTATATGCGCCCTGAAAATTCAGACAGGCGCCAATCAAAAAGGTGACATTGATGACAACGATGACAATTGTTGGTGAATTAATTAACGCTAGCCGCAAAAAGATTAGGGAGGCCATTGAGAAAGCTGATGCGGACTTTATCAAGGATATAGCCATGCAGCAGGACAAAGCCGGGGCCACCTTTGTTGACGTTAACGCTGGTGTTTTCGTGGGCGAGGAGCCGGAGAAGCTGGTCTGGCTGGTGGAGACCGTCCAGTCAGTGGTGGATAAGCCCCTGGCCCTGGACAGCCCGGATCCCAAGGCCATCGAGGCGGCCATAAAAGTTCACAAGGGAACCCCCATGCTCAACTCCATCTCCCTGGAGTCCGACCGCTGGGAGAAACTCTCCCCGGTTATCGCGAACACGGACATAAAAGTCGTCTCCCTGTGTATGAGCGACGCCGGTATGCCCACCACAGCCGTGGACCGTATAAAGATAGCGGAGGAGCTGGTGGATCGCCTAACCAAGATTAACGTGCCCATGGATAACATCTACATCGACCCGCTAGTACAGCCCGTGGGAACCGACTTCACCTTCGGCATCGAGTTCCTCAAGGCCGTCACGGGCATCAAGAGCAAGTTCGAGGGCCTCCACATCATGTGCGGACTCTCCAACATAAGCTTCGGTCTCCCGGAGAGGCACTTCCTCAACCGTATCTTCATGGCCCAGGCCCTCTTCGCGGGCT
>JAITJT010000282.1 GCA_031278795.1 Deltaproteobacteria bacterium
ACCAAGACCCCCTCTACCAAGGCCTCAACCGCGACCCGGACCCGGGGCCTGTGTATCTAAATCTCATCCTCTCCAAGTAGCTTGCCTCAACGCTAAAAAAAGCGCTTGACAAAGCCGCAGAGCTGATTAGAGACGACCAGGGCTGGGAAGAGCTCTTAGCCATTTAGGTAAGCGCTCGCCACTTATTATCTTATAAGCCTTGGAAGCCTTGAAGGCCTTGAAAGCCTTGTAAGACTTGGAAGCCTTGAAAGCCTTGGAAGCCTTGTAAGCCTTGTAAGAGGCTAATAAAAGCTATGCATATTTTTCTTTAGCTTGCCCTATAAGGAAGAAATTTAGCTATTTTTGCGGTGCTTATCTTTGAAGCTTTTTCCAGTCTTTTTTGACGGCTTATTTTTGATTGTTTTTTTACGGGTGCTTTTTCCATAATTTTTACTAGCTATATTCTGCGGCGCGGGCATAGGATTGGCCCGCGCCGTATCATTCAAATAACAATGTCGCTAAAGTTTTGGGTGTCTTAAATCTTCACAAGGCAAAAACGCTGTAAGAGTTAAGCATATATTGAAGTTTGTGGGGTCTATAGTTATTGTTATGAGTATATAAGGGCATTGGGAATTTTTTTCAAAGTTCCTTGGAAATTTATGGATATGTGGCGAGTCCCAGCTTTTCCTTGCAATTTTCCCGCGTTTGCTCTAAGCTTTTTGGCCTATCCATTTTCCTTTGAGTATAGCCCCAGGGGAAAAAACAGCTACAAATTCCGGATTTTATTTTAATCGCTTTTTTCTTATTTTCTTATTTTCTTATTTTCTTATTTTCTTCTTCTTTTTTTTTCCTTATTTCCATTTGTCAAAGGCAGCAATTGAACCAACATGCAATACAATGAACTGCACAATTATTTAAAACAAAAAATCACTTTCACGGAACCTTTAATTCAACTTTCCGATCTTAAGCAAAAAGTGAGGAACCACACCTTTAATTCAGATAGCACCGACATCCTGAAGCAGTCAGCTAAAAACATCCATGACATATTTCCAGAATCAGAGGAGATTCCGGAAAAGGACCAGGAGGCCATGCGCCAAAGCAAGGCCATTTTGAGCGTGCCTGACAACGAAATACCTGAGAATGCATCGTTTAGGTATCATGTGTTTCATGATGGGGATGAGGAAGCTACGCGCGCTATCATACTGCTCCACGGTTTCAACGAGCGCAGCTGGCAAAAGTACTTACCCTGGGCCTCTTCTTTGGCTAAAAGCACCAAGGCGGCCGTAATATTGTTTCCCATAGCCTTCCACATGAACCGCTCTCCTTCCACCTGGAACGACCAGCACCTCATGCGCGCGGTTTCCCAGCTGAGGAAAAAACGCCACCCGTACATTGTGGGCTCCACTTTATCCAACGCCGCCATCAGCATCCGCATATCGGCCAACCCGGGGAGGTTCTTTTGGTCCGGGTTGCAGTCCTTCCATGACGTGAACAGTCTGGCCAAGGGCATCCTGGAAGGAAAGATTCCGGGCATAAAAAAGGATGCCGCAATAGATTTGTTCACCTACTCCATAGGCACCTTCCTAGGCGAGATAGTCATGATGACGGATGAGGACGGCATGTTCAGAGACTCCCGGATGGGCATCTTCTGCGGGGGTCCGGTCTTTAACCGCCTGTCGCCTGTGTCCAAGTTCATCCTGGACTCGGAGGGGAGTGTCGCGCTCTACTCCTATATGGTGGAACACCTGGTGAGCCACATCAAGCTCGACTCCGTCCTGGCTGGACACCTCCATGAGAACGGCACCCCGGTGGGGAAAAACTTCCGTGCGCTTTTGAACTACAAGCTGGATCAGAGCTATAGGGAAGAAAAGTTAAGGGATTTAGGTAAAAGACTCTACGCCATCGCCCTCAAACAAGACGAGGTGGTTCCCGCCTATGAGATGATAAGCACTCTCCAGGGTTCCAAGAGGGACATTCCCATCCAGGTGGAGGTCATGGATCCCTCCTTCCCCCACCGCCACGAGGACCCCTTTCCCGTGGGCAGCAAAAACTCTGATATAATCGACAGCTGCTTCAAGGATATCTTCCAAAAAATGGAAGAGTTCTTGGCTTAGAGGTATTTTTTTAGCCTTAGCTTCTTTTTTTTTCGCGCTATTTTTTTCGCGTTATCTTTTTTTATGTGGCTTTGATAATCTAAAGCCTAAAGACATCATTTTTGAAAGGGAAAACAAATGGCCACCAATGTTGGAATACTGGGATTCGGAACCGTCGGAATGGGCGTGGCTAGGATCATCACATACGAGGGAGCGCTCCTTAGGGAAAAGATCGGGCACCCCCTGGAGCTCAAGAAGATAGTCGTTAGGGACCTAAAAAAGGGCCGTAGCGATCCCCCTCCCCCGGGACTCCTCACGGACGACCCCCACCAGGTGGTGGGAAACCCCGACATCCAGATCGTGGTGGAACTGATGGGTGGCATGGAGCCAGCCCGCTCCCTTATCCTGGAGGCCCTAAATTCCGGCCAGCACGTGGTCACCGCCAACAAGGCCTTACTGGCGTCAACCGGAACCGAGATCTTTGAGGCAGCCGCCAAGAACGGCCGGGAACTCATCTTCGAGGCGGCCGTGGCCGGGGCCATTCCCGTAATAAGAACCTTGAAGGAAGGCTTGGCCGCCAACCGCATCCAGAGCGTCTTTGGCATCCTAAACGGCACCACCAACTACATCTTAAGCTCCATGACCCAAAGCGCCGTACCCTTCGCGGATGCCTTAAAGGAGGCCCAGCGTCTCGGCTACGCCGAGAGCGACCCCACCATGGACGTTGAAGGGATTGATGCCGCCCAGAAGCTGGTGCTTCTGGCGGCCTTGGCCTACGGCATACTCCCCAAAGTGGAGGACGTGCACCCGGAGGGTATTACAGGCCTGGAGCCTTTGGACTTCAACTTCGCCTCAGAGCTGGGCTACGTGATTAAGCTCCTGGCGCTCTCCGCCTTGAGCCCGGAGGACGGCCGCCTGGAGGTGCGTCTAGCTCCCACCATGATACCCAAGTCCCATCTCTTAGCCGGAGTCTCCGGCGCCATGAACGCCATTATGATAAGAGGACACGCCTCCGGGGACATCTTCCTCTCCGGCGCTGGCGCCGGCATGATGCCCACGGCATCGGCCGTGGTGGGAGACATAATAGACGTGGCCAAGACCCTGGAACAGGGCACTGCCCCGGCCCAGCCCCAGCCCTCGCTCGGCTGGCACAACCTCAAGACCGAGGCCGTGAAACCCCAGGAGGACGCTAAGAGCCGTCACTACTTAAGGTTCTCCGTACTAGACCGCCCCGGTGTGCTATCCTCACTAAGTGGAGTCTTCAGCCGCCATAACATTAGCATTGCCCAGGTCATCCAGAAAGAACCTGACAAGGTGACGGGATCGGTGTTTCTGGTGATACTAACCCACCACGCCCGGGAAAAGGACCTCCAATCCGCGCTCAAGGAGGCCATGACTCTGGACACACTTACAGCTGAGCCAAAAAGGATAAGAGTCGAGGAGTTTAGGGCCTAAGAGCCCTCTTTTACTTAAGACTAATCCTACCACTCCCAAATAATCGCCTAATTTTTATGGCGCATTGTTTTGTTCCCAAAAACTAAAAACTCTCAAGCATGCAAAGGGATAGCATTAAGTACGCCTTTGTCATTTTATCGCATATGCTACAAGGATTGCTGATAGCTTTCGTTGTTGATGCCTATCGTTTCAGAAAGATCGCATGCCCTAACTTAGGAGAATCGCAAAAACAAACAACAACTTGAAAAAATTCATTTTAAAATTCAATAAGATGAGGGATTTCAATATGAAAAAATTATGCCTCTCCATCATCTCCGTTCTTTTTATGTTAGGGGCAATTTTTGCCCCGAAGGCAGCGTTAACAGAAGGCCCTAACGAAATGATAGACGTATGGTTCACTAACGCTATATTTGCTAAAGGGGGTATGTCCTTCGAATTCATGGCCGATGGAGGAGCCCTTTCTGTTGAAATTGAAAATATGACCCTCACAACGGCATATGGCGACATTGTTTTTGAAGGATCCTTATCAGCCATAGATGCCTCGAGATACGTCAAGGGTTCTCTCATGACTACCGCGGAAGGAATCGAAGAATTTTTGATTACAGCGGCGTCCGGGACTATTAATGGTAAAAAAACGGATATAATGAAGCTGATAAATGGCATAAGACAACCAAGTTACGGCATATCCACAAGTTCAGATCAGTTATACAAGTTTAAACAAACTATTGAATTTTATGATGTAGACAAGTATTTCGTCAATGCACTTATCTATTACGATGATATATCCGCTGATTTCCCCAGTTTTACCACTAAACAACTCTTGGAAAGTGCAAGACGCGTGCTCCTTGATTCTAAAATGGATCAAACAATTTACAATAATGACACTTTTTATTACTCTCAAGAAGATGGTGTTTATTTACTGTTAATCACGGATGGGGCGACACAAGGATTCAAAATTCTCAAGCTCAGGACATACCAGCCGAAAGAGACGGGGGAGATAATATTTTCGTTCACCTGTGAGATTGAAGACAATGAAATACAAGGCCAAATGTGCTCTAAGCCATTAATAATAGAAAATGGCTCCAAAATAAGCGTTGAAAACGCGTTTAAATCAAATCCTATTTTTTTGGAAGTTTTAAAGATGCTGGGCACAAACAAGCTTGATAATGCCGGTTGATATTGTTTGCTTTTGCCACAATACAGTATACTCTCCCCAAACCTTGATGGGTTAATGCTAATAGAAAAAAACTTCTTGGATTTCCCTTCACATAAGATACATACTCCAATCAGATCCACTGAAAACTTCCGAGTTGCGGATAATTTTCCAAGGTGAAATCCAGTCAGAAAAATTCAATCAAATACAATCTTTCAAAACTGTTACCAAACATATTACACCTAACAACCGATAACGCATAAGTAATGCCTACGGCTCAAGGCTTACCCCACGTAACCACTCTTTGGCTCATGTGTCCTTAGCACCGCCTTTCTCTTGCCCCTTGAAAACGCAGCCGCAGTAGCTTTGTCAGTAGAGTCCCAGGGATCTCACGGCGCCTTGGCCTTCCTTGTGGCCCACCCGGAAGTGTTTGTAGTAACATTCTATATTATGGAGCTTTCCAGTTGCATCTCCCTCTTTTTTTATGATTTCATGCTTCCGCTGTTTGCTGTAGAGGATGGTGTAGGAGAAGGTCTTAAAGCCTTGGGAGCTCGCCATCTGGGCGGCTCTCCTTAAGCACAGCCTGTAGCAGAGGCGGAAGCGTCCCTTGAAGCGGATCTTGCCCGCCATAAAGTCAAGATAGTCTCTCTGGTTATAGGGTGAAAACTACACTCCCACCATGCCGCGGGCTGAGAGGAACCCCCCGGAGACGGCACCCTGATAGGCTAGAGAGTCACGGTGCCTGAAATTTTCAAGCACAACTTGAATGTTGGAGCTTGTAGACGAAGAAGACTATGAGGCTTTTAGGATCCCTTGGGAAAATCGCAGAAACAGTAGACAAGCTAATAATCCAAATTTCAAAC
>JAITJT010000170.1 GCA_031278795.1 Deltaproteobacteria bacterium
GCCTTAACATGTGTTTTACATTAGCTAAACAGCAACCCTACGCATTAAGCCCTTCGGGTGGCGTTGTCTCTCATAATCTCCACCACTCTCGCTTTAAATCTTCCCTGACTTCCTTATCACTTATTAGCCACGAGCCCTGAAGGCAATACATGGGCCCATTGCCCTCCGGCACTCTAAAGATTCCCAGGTTATCGCAAAAACGCCCTGGAAACGCCCTTTAAATCATAGAAATCACCGACTAAAAATGCTATGTTAAAAAATTGACACTTGGAGCCAAAATGAGATTTATCACTGAAATCTTGAACTGCCTGGCCTATATGACCATACTCCCCCTAAGCGGGGGAAGGCGCATGAGCGAGAAGGATTTTGGCCGCCTACCGGCCTACTTTCCGGTGGCTGGCCTGGTTCTAGGACTCATTCTCTTCGTCTTCTTCAAGCTTCTAGAGGTCTGTGGGACTCCGCCCGCGGTCTCGGCCATACTCTTAAGCACAGTACTCATAATATTTACCCGGGGCTTTCACCTAGACGGCTTGGCGGACACCATGGACGCCCTCCTCTCCCACAAGAGCCGAGAGGAGAAACTGGCCATCATGAAGGATCCCCACCAGGGAACCTTCGGGGTGCTTTCCATTGTCTTGGACATTCTCCTTAGGGTAACGCTCTTAACGGAGATCTTAAAGAGCCCGGACTTCGCGGCCCCCCTCATCCTCTTTCCGGTCTGGGGACGCCTGACCAGCTCCACGGTCTCCGCCTTCTCCCGCTACGCCAGGCCCTCCGGGGGCCTGGCCCAGGCCTCGGTGGAGCGCTCGGGATTCAGGGAGTTCCTGCTGGCCTTTGGACTCACCGCCGCCTTTTCCCTCCTCTTCGGCTTCTATCCCTTCCTCATGGCCTTAATCACCTTTCTTTTAGCCATTGTGCTGGTCTGGGTCTGGGATAAGCTCATGGGAGGCATAACCGGTGATCTCCTGGGAGCCTCCCTGGAGATAACCGAGGTCACTACCCTCTTCCTCTACGTGCTACTTTTCCTTTAGAATGCTTTCTTTTCCATTAGCCTCTTCCAGGCTAAAAAGCTAAAGCAAAGCCCATAGAAGGCTAAATACTATAAAGCCTTTAGAAGCTTTAAGCTATAAAACCAATAGCTAGTATAGGGGCAATTGGCCATTACATCACTTCCCTAATAATCTAAAGCCTAAAAATTCAATCACAGCGGATAATTCATGCCTGACATCATAACTGTTGAAAACAAGACCCTAAAAGTCCCCAAGTCACCCATAATCCCCTACATAGAGGGGGACGGGGTGGGCCCGGAGCTCTGGAGGGCCGTGAGGCCCGTTTTAGACCAGGCGGTGAAGCTCACCGGAAGGGAGATTCACTGGAAGAAGGTCCTCGCGGGCGAGGAGGCCTTTCAGAAGCACGCTAACTACCTGCCCCAGGAGACCCTGGCAGCGCTTAAGGAGCACCATGTGTCCATCAAGGGGCCTCTCTCCACCCCGGTGGGTGGAGGCATCAGAAGCCTCAACGTGGCCATCCGCCAGGCATTGGATCTCTACGCCTGCATTAGGCCCATAACTTACATCCCGGGGGTTCCCAGCCCGGTGAGGCATCCGGAAAAGATAAATATGCTCCTCTTTAGGGAGAACACCGAGGATGTCTACGCCGGAATCGAGTGGAAGGCCGGAAGCCCGGAGGCGGAGACATTGTCGGTCTTTTTAAAAAACCGCCTCAACACCTCCCTTAGGCCTGATAGCGCCATAGGCATTAAGCCCATGACCGAGTTCTGCTCCAAGCGATTGGTGCGCATGGCCATAAACTGGGCCCTCAAGGAGAAAAGGACTAGCCTCACCTTGGTGCACAAGGGTAATATCATGAAGTTCACCGAAGGGGCCTTCCGCAGCTGGGGTTACGAGGTGGCCGCGGACGAGTTCTCTAAGGAGACTATCCCGGAAAGCGAGGCCAAGGCCGATGAGTCCAGGCTGATTATCAAGGACAGGATAGCTGACAACATGTTCATGCAGACCCTCCTGAGGCCCGCTGAGTACTCTGTCTTGGCTATGCCCAACCTCAACGGCGATTACCTCTCAGATGCCCTGGCCGCCCAGATAGGCGGCCTGGGCATGGCACCAGGCGCTAACATTGGTGACAACCTGGCGGTATTCGAGGCCACCCACGGCACCGCTCCCAAGTACGCCGGTAAAAACCTGGCCAATCCCAGCTCGCTTTTACTCTCCGGCGCCTTGATGCTGGACTATCTGGGATGGGAGGATGCCGGTGATTTAGTTAGAAAGGCCCTTTCCCAGACCATAGGGCAAGGCATAGTCACCCAGGATCTCGCAAGGCACCTTAGCGGCGTGGACGCCGCCAGCACCTCGGATTTTGGGGAGAGCATACTTGCAAGCCTAGAAAATATAAACAAAGGATAAAATCAAGGAATCAAACCAGACAATGCCCAAGAATCTCACGGAAAAATTAATAGAGAGCCATCTCGTGGAAGGCCGCATGGAAACGGGCTCTGAGATAGGAATCAAGGTGGACCAGACCCTGGTCCACGACGCCACCGGCCAGATGGCCATGCTGCAGTTCGAGGCCTTGGGAAAGGATAGGGTCAGAACCAAGAGATCCCTCATCTACTCGGACCACAACATCCTCCAAGTGACCTCCAACAACGCCGACGACCACGCCTTCCTCAGAAGCTCAGCCTCCAAATTTGGCATCTACTACTCCAAGGTGGGTAATGGCATCTGCCACCAGGTGAACCTGGAGCGCTTCTCAGTGCCCGGAGACACCCTTTTGGGAGCTGACAGCCACACCACCACCGGAGGGGCCGTGGCCGAGCTAGCCATTGGAGCAGGCGGCTTGGACGTGGCGGTCGCCATGGGCGGGGCGCCCTTCTTCTTCAACATGCCCAAGGTCATGGAGGTGGAGCTAACCGGGAAGCTTCCTCCCTGGTCGTCCGCCAAGGACGTGGCCTTAATGATCTTAAAGACCCTTAGCGTATCAGGGGGGAGAGGACACATCCTGGAGTTCACCGGAGACGCTATAAAGAACCTAAGCGTCACCGAGCGCGCCACCATCAGCAACATGAGCATAGAGACGGGCGCCATCACCTCGGTCTTCCCCTCTGATGAGGAGACCTTGAAGTTCTTTACCCTCCAGAACCGCCAAGAGGACTACAAGCCGCTCGCGGCGGACCCTAAAGCTACCTACGCCAGCAAGATTAGTATTAACCTAGATACCCTAAAGCCCCTTGCGGCCCTTCCCCACTCACCGGACAAGGTGAGGGAAGTAAGAGAGATCCAGGGCCTCAAATGCCAGCAGATAGCCATAGGATCCTGCACCAACTCCTCTTATGAGGATCTAATGAGGGTGGCCTCCATCCTCAAGGGAAAAAAGATACCAGGCGACCTGAGCTTAATCATCGCCCCTGGCTCCAGGCAGGTTTTTCTGGAGCTCGCCAAAAGTGGCGCGCTCGCGGATCTTATCGCGAGCGGCGCCAGGATAATGGAGGTGGCCTGCGGCTTCTGTAACGGCGTGGGGCAGGCCCCAGGAACCGGAGGGGTCTCTCTCCGGACCTCCAACCGCAACTTCAAGGGCCGCTCGGGCACCCCCACCGGGGAGCTCTATCTGGTGAGCCCGGAGACGGCCGCGGCCTCGGCCATCACCGGGCACCTTAGCGATCCCAACACCCTGGGGGATCCCATAGAGGTTAAGCTTCCCGCTCACTTCCAGACGGATGACTCCATGATAGTGCCACCGGCTACAAACGGTAGCCAGGTGGAGATAATACGCGGCCCCTCCATAGCCCCGCTTCCCCTCTTCGGGAACCTTCAAGATAGCGTTAGCGCTCCGGTAATGCTCGCCTTGGGCAACAATGTGACAACTGATGATATACTTCCAGCTGGAGCTCATATATTGGCCCTAAGAGCCAATATACCGCTCATATCAGAGTATATTTTCGCAAACATAGACCCCAAATACCCTGAGAGGCAAAAAGCCGCTGGGAGCGGCTTCGTGGTGGCTGGTGAGAACTACGGTCAGGGCTCCTCGCGGGAGCACGCGGCCCTGGCGCCACGCTACCTTGGACTAAGCGGGGTAATAGCCATAAGCTTCGCCCGCATCCACCAGGCCAATCTGGCTAATTTTGGCATACTTCCCATGGTTTTCGTAAACAGAGAGGACAAAGAAACACTTAAGGAAGGAGACGTCCTTAAGCTGGAGGGGCTCTTAGAGCTAGAGCCTGGAGCTATAATTAAACTCCAGAACCTAACAAGCGGACACGCCATAGAGGTGAAGCTGGACGCCTCCCCCAGGCAGCTTAAGATGATCAAGGGCGGAGGGCTTCTGGCCATGGAGAAGAGTCAAAACAGGGGCTAAGAA
>JAITJT010000162.1 GCA_031278795.1 Deltaproteobacteria bacterium
GGGTCTATGTTTCCGGCGGAGAGCAGATCGATGCCCGCCACCTTGAGGAGGCTGGCGGGGGGCACGGGCTTGTAGGGCTCGCGCTTGTCGCGGTCCTCCTGGATGAGGTTGGAACCAGCTACCAGCCCCTCGGCCCTCCCGATGGGCCACTGCCCACCCTTGCCGTCCGGGGTCTGGGCGCAGTCACCGGCGGCGTAGATGTCCGGAATGGTGGTTTCCATGAATTGATCCACCACTATGCCCTTATCAACCTTAAGGTTGAGACTCTTGGCCAGTTCTACGTTCGAGCGAACACCTGTGGCCACCGCCACGAAATCCACCTGCAGCTCCTCACCTGACTTGAGGAGCGCCCTTTCCACCTTGGTATCACCTCTCACCTCGTGGAGCTCGGAGGCTAGGTGGAAGACGAAGCCCATCTTACCTAAGAGCCCCTGGAGCAGCTCAGCGCTTTTGGGGGTGGTCTGGAAGGGAAGTATCCTGTCCGCCATCTCTATCACGTGGATGGTGAGACCCCTCTGGGTGAGGGCGTAGGCCAGCTCCAGGCCCAGGAGGCCAGAACCCAAAAGAAGCGCGGATTTAGCTTTGTCAGAGGCGAATTTCAGGGCTATGGCGTCGTCTAGGGTTCTTAGGGGGTAGAGGCCTGAAAGCCCTCTACCCCCCTGGATCTCCGGAATGAAGGGATGAGCCCCTGTGGCTAGTAGCAATCTATCGTAGCGGAGGCGGGAGCCTAAGGAGCCCCGCACCTGGTTGTTGTTGAGGCAGACCTCCACGACGCTTTCGCCTCTCCTCAGCTCCAGGTTCCTATCCTTGTACCAGGCGTCCGGGTGGGCCTGGATCTTGTCGGAGGTGACCTTACCGGACACCACCTCCGGCAGCCTGGGACGGAAGTAGGGGCTGTGGGGCTCGGCGTTGAAGAGTATGATGTTGGCTTCTGGACTAATCTTGCGGGCCTCCTCGGCGGCGGTGAAACCCGCTACACCCGCGCCCACTATGATGATATTCATGGTTATCCCCTGCCTCTTTCCCACCGGGGGTTTGTTTGGTGATTAAATTTAGCGTTTCATTTGAATGTTTAGGCCTCCGGGGCCCACTGGCGCTCCGGGGCTTTATTATTGTTTCATTCTAGCAAAAAAAAGGAGATCTTGAAAAAGCGTAAGTGTTATCTAAGGCTCCAAGAGGCCTCCGCCTCCCAAGATAAGGAGGCCGAGGCCTGGCACTTTAAAAAAACACAAGCGGCGGCTACTCAACCTTGAGGATCCTGTACTCCTCCTCGCCGTTTCCGGCGTCGAAGAGGAAGCCGTCTCCCTCCATGAGGCCCAAAAAGCTCTTTCCCAAGGGGGTGGCGATGGAGAGGAAACCGTTTTCCGGATCCGACTCATAGGGCCCCACCAGGGTGTAGGTGAACTCCTTGTCGCTATCGACGTTTAGGACGGTTACCTTGGCCCCGAAGACGCATTTGTCGAAGGGCCCGGTGGTGTCCACCACCTGGGAGTTGGAGACCTTCAACTGGAGATCGTCTATGCGGGCCATTATCAAGTTCTGCCGCTCCTTGGCGGCGTGGTACTCGGCGTTCTCGGAAAGATCGCCGTGGGCCCTGGCCTCCTCTATGGACTTTATCACATCCGGGCGATCCTGCGTTTGGAGTTTTTCCAACTCATCTTTGAGTTTCTTGAGGCCTTGGCTGGATATGGGAAAATTACTCATCAATCATCCTCGCTATAAAATTAAAACTAAATAACCCCGCCTGGGAGGCGGGGTGGAATTCCTTTTTGAGAATATCAAAAACGAACAAACCCTAGCTATCACGAAAAAAATTTTGAAAGAGCCTAATCATGCTAGATCATGCTAGATCATGACTGATTTTGGCTGATCATGTGTTATTTTGGAGTAGATTTTGAAACAAGTCTTTTTTTAATTTTAAGTTTTTACCTAAAACTTCAAGAAAAATATCTTAGGTCTAATGAAAAAGAAATATTCTTTTATGAGCGATTAAAAGTAGAAAGGTCTAATTTATAAAAACTAAAAAGAAAGTATGTTTTTGAAAAAAGAAAAACTACAAAATGTAGATAGAGATTCATGATCATACAAAAAAAGAAGAACTAAAACAAAAACAAAAACAAAAATAAAAACAAAAACAAAACCAAAACCAAAACGAAAAACAAAAACAAAAACAAAAACAAAAAACAAAAAATAAAATTTAGAAAGAAAGAAAAACAGTGATACAGAAAAAAAGGAAAAACTTGTCCCCCCCTTTGGGGGAGACAAGGGAAGAAAGCGGAACGCTTTCAAGGAAGGCTAGTGGAACACTAAGCCGCCTTTGGAAATTTAAAAAAGGGGAGACAGAGGAAAAAGATGCCAAAAAAGCCTCAGGTGACTAGCTCTCCCTCGGGTATTTTTTCGAAAATGATCCGGTGATCCACCAGATGCATGCTCTTGATCCTACCCGTTAAAATCTTTTGTTCCCCGAATATGCTTGTGAGCCGCCAGACGTTTTCCTCCTCCTCCGGAATGACCTCGTCGACTGCCGCGAGAAAGAGAACTGGTTCATCTTCTGAGCCATTGTCTATGTAAACGTTTGCTTCGCACATAATGTTCCTCGCAATGGGAATTTAGTATGAGTTCCTCAGGATTTCAATGGCCTTGGCTATGAGGTGGGGTAGGGGTTCGCTCTGGTAGCCCGCCAGAACGATCCTCTCCAAGGAGAGGGGAATGAAAACCTTAAGTATGTCGGTGGAGGTGACGGCCTCGGCTATTGCTGGGGTTATCTCCCCCATCATGGAGTTGGCCCAGCCCACGGCCATGGGTGCCACCAGGGCGTAAGCCTTGGGGAGGGACTGCTTGATGGCGTTCTCGCCGGTGGCCCCGCGGTTGGCCCGGGCCCTCATCATGGCCTCGGTCGCCGTGGCGTTGGCGCCTAGGGCCCAAATCTCCACGCTGTCCAGAAACTCCCGCCTGATCTCCTTTACGATGGCGGCCCCGATTCCTCCGCCCTGTCCGTCCATGACCGCGATGACTGGCGTCTGTTTTCTAAGGTATTTCTCGCCCATCAGTCTTTAATGGTCTTTTCCAAAATAGGCAGGGTCTCGGGTTTTCGCCGATCCACGTATTTGGCCTCGCCCGGGCGCCTGGTCACGTTTTCGAATATGCCGTCATCCACTCGCACCAGCTTGGTGAAACCCTTGTCCCTGAGCTCGCAGTCAAAGTTTCTCTTCTTGATGTGGGCGGGCTGCAAGATCCTTTCCACCGGCTTTCCGCAGAAAGGGCAGACTGAAAGCGGCCAGTCCCTGGCCACCTGCTCCCACTCGAAGTAGGGGGATTTATCGCAATCTGGGTTGTCTTCAAGGTGCTGATAGCTGTATATGGGCATTATTCTCCCTAAAAAAACACTCGTCCGGGTTTTGTCTATGGGGCTTGTCTGAAAGAGGGTGAAACTTTTGGTTTTTTGGAAAAACCAAAAGAGGGGCCCCCGCTTGCAAATCAAGCTGCCACACAATATAATGCATCGACATCAACTTAGCAAGTGCCCAAGCCTTTGGCATCTTAATGGCTTTTTTTAAGTGTAGCCTAGCTTTTAGGGGCCTAACTCTTCTAGAGTAGGGCTCACAAGACAAAATCCAAAGCTTCCACCTTTCCACCGAGGATACCCATGGCTCTTCTGCAACTCGCCATCATAGTCACCGCCCGTAGGGAACTGACGCTTTCAGCGGGGGAGGTTAAGGTGGGCGCGAAGGAGGGCTCCAGCTTTGAGCTGACCGAGGAGCCTGTCCAGACCCTGGACGGGCCGGCCTTTCTGAAGGTGGGTCTGGCCCAGATCGGCTCCATCAACGTCATGGGGCCGGAGCTGGTGAACCTGGACTACCCCGGCGACTCCCTGGAGCTCAGCTGGTACCTTCCGGCCGAGGAGAACCCCGAGGACGCCAAGCCCATAGACATGGACAAGGTGGGCCTAATCCCCAGGGTGCTGGAGCGCCAGAAGCCCGAGCCTGGCCACGTGTGGCACTTCCGGGTGGACGGCCGGGGGCCCATCACGGAAACCCTCTTCTTTGACTCCGGGTTCCTACCTCCCTTCAAGTCCACGGACGTCTCCCTCCATCTGACGGACATCGGGAACTTCGGGTACAAAACCATGGTGATGACCCAGGTCATCTACGGCCACCGGGCGCCCTCCTTCACCGAAGGGGACTGGGGGATACCGGAGACCATCGCCACGGGTTTCTTGGAAGACTAGTCGAAGGTTGTACCCGTTCACGCATTGAAGCGTGAACGCCCAAGTTGATAACGCTATCGCAAGCAGAGGTACTCACTTGGGATATCTGTGCCAAAAGGCACTTTTTTTTTAATGAAAAGGAAACATGAGTTCTTTTTATACAGCAATTTTTATAATGCATTGTTAAGTAGCTTATGTTTACATAATTATCACCTTTATGCTGTGTTCGAGACACATTTGCTAGTTAAATTATGAAATGCAAGCAAC
>JAITJT010000043.1 GCA_031278795.1 Deltaproteobacteria bacterium
AAGTAGATATTAACACGTAACTTAATAATTTGCCAAAAGTTTTAAGGGCTCTTCTCTTTCTTTGTTTAAAAGAGTCACGGGAAACATGAGAAAGAGTAAAAGATTGAGCGAGTTGCTCTCTTTTTAAATAACTCCATTTAGCGAAAATTTCCTTAATTTTTGAAAGATATGGGCTGATAAATTAAAAGTTCAAAATCCTTTCATGTATCAATAAATTTAAAGATTAAAAAAATAATGAATTGTCAAATAAAAATACAGACAAGTACATTTAGGAGCTCGATCTAAAGAAAGCGCTGTGCATGAAAGCGGATAATAAAATAATTAAAAAAAGCATGAAGACTGAAAAAAGATTGTATTTTTGACAAAACACTACGCTGAAATTTATAAGAAAAAGCGTGTGGAATAAAAAAATTAAAAGTGGAAATTAAAAAGAAAAAAAATGATTAGTTAAAAGGATTCTATAGTTTTTAAAAAGCTACAGTGTGGTCGGAAAATTGTGTTTAGGCCTGTGATATCTACAATTATGGAAAATTAAAAAAAGATATTCCATCATTTTACGCAAGGCTTAGTGGCTTTTTCCTAGGAGTTGTGTGCATCTTTTTAAGAGCGAGATAGGGAAAAATTGCTAGTAATCTGGATGGAAACTATTCCGGCTTGATGCGGGTCAAGCCCTGTTTTTAGCGAGGCGTCTACTAGCTGAGACTTTACGCGCTTTTAAGGAAAGTCCTGGATTTTCAAAGTAGAATGGAAAGAGGCAGCATTTGCAGCCGACTGGTGAGTAGCGAGGTGATAGATAGCTTGTTGATCCCTTAGCGCTAAAGGTGAGGAGGTATTAATGGAAAAATTATGATTATTTTTTCTTTCGAGATATAGATATATGTAAATATTTCATTAACATATCAAAATATTAAAAAGTAAAATAATAAGAATATTTTAACAAATTTATAAAAATTATTAACATAAAAGAGAGCTAGTTATTAGAGTTCTTAAGAAATTGAAAAGATAAACCTAGCGCAGGGTAAAAACAAAAAACTTGATTATTTCTGGAAGCTTCGAGAGATACGCAATATGTAGATAAAATTAAAATTTATGTCAAATATGCAGTAAAACTCTGAAAATTTAGCTAAAATATAAAACGGACTCTTTGTTTTCATAATATTCGTGTTAAAATTCTTTAGAGGCAGTGGATTTGCCTTTGCTATAAGTCCTTTAGTGAAAAGGCCTCACATAAGGCTAGTTTTAAAGGAAATAATGGAAAAGGACTGACATATATAAAAGCTACAGCGGAATCTTTTAAGAATTTTTTTGGCAAATTTCAGTCGCCCTTTTTTTGGGTGGCATCAAGACTTAGGTAAATTACAGCGCTTTCAAGGCAGATTAGAACTTATTACAAAAACGCCAAAAAAACTGTCATTATCCAAAATGTTAATTAAAGGAAAGTTTTTAAATAAAAGTATTTCCAAGCACAACAGTTACTCATATTAGACTTTTTTCTTGAAAGTCTTAAGCAACTAACTGAACACAATAAGGTGTAAGCAATGCCAGAAGTCAAACGTAGCCCGAAGCCACAACTCCTTTTTGAGGAAAACGTCGATAAGTTCAACGAGCTGGTCGCCGCCGGAAAAATTCCGGATCTCTCCAACCAGAACTTAAGCGATCTTGATTTAAGGAATTTTCACCTGACCCACGCCAACCTCTCCGGCGCCTACCTGCGCGGCGCTAACCTGAAGGGTTTGGATTTGTCAGGCGCCAACCTCAACGGGGCCAGCATCAAAAACGCCTCCATAAGCGGCTGCCTCTTTCCCAAGGGGCTCCAGGCCTGCGAGATTCAGATGTCCTATGAGCACGGCACCAGGATGAGGCAGCTCTAAAGAGCGCCTTATAGCCTTAGCTAGACGCTTACGCTTAGCAAGCGATCACCAGGTGGGAAAAACGCCTGTTGGCTGGCATTTTATTTAGTTACAAAAATAAAAAAGCTCTTTAAAAAATTAAAAAACACTTTAAAAGACAAGGCGTTTACCGTATCTAAATTTGTTGATATCAGCTCTGTTTTTTATAAAAATTGATAAGATAACAAAAGGAAATATTTCCAAAGCGGTCTTAGTTGTTTGCTAAAGTCGCAAGTGTTGGCGCTTTTTTCGCTTCTTATCTTTTCAATTTTTTTCAAAATTTAAATATTTGGGACACAGAGAGAATATTTTGACTTTTTCTTTACTGTATTTACATTTATCGCCCTGTTATATTTTCTAATATAGCCTCCACTCCCGCCTCTAATCTTGCACATCCACGCCAAAGTGCCTGCAAAGGGCCGCTAGCCCTCCAGTGAAGCCCTGCCCCACCGCCTTGAACTTCCACTCACCTTTGTGCCTGTAGATCTCCCCGAATATCATGGCCGTCTCCGTGGACATGTCCTCCGTGAGGTCGAAGCGGGCTATCTCCTTGTCGGTCTCCTGGTTAACCACGCGGATGTACGCGTTGGAGACCATGCCGAAGTTCTGGTGCCTCGTGAGCGCATCGTAAATGGAAACCGTGATCGCTACCCGGGCTATCTCGGTGGGTACCTTCTCTAGGTTTATCTTTATCTGTTCGGCATCTCCCTCGCCTCCGCCCGTCATGTCGTCACCGGTGTGCTCAACCGATCCTTCCGGAGTTGTCAGGTTGTAATAGAAAACAAAATCAGTGTCAGCCCTAACTTTTCCGCTCTCCTGAAGAAGAAAGGCGGAGGCATCGAGGTCGAAGTCGCTGCCAGCGGTCACCCTGGCATCCCAGCCAAGGCCCACAACTATCGCCTTAAGACCCGGGGCCTCCTTATTTAGGGATATGTTTGCGCCTTTGTTAAGTATTACAACCATGAGTTGTCCTCCAAAAAAATGATATTAGTCGAAAAACATTTTAAGCCTTAAGCTAGCACCTGTAAGCCTTACAGGCCACAATCTAATACATAAGCTAAATATTGTTTGGATTATAACACAAAATTTAAGAGCTTAAAAAGCTTAAGTCCTTTCCATTGGACAGGGCTTTGGGATTTGGGATAGCTTTGGGATTTTGGATGCAATCTAGTCCAAGACCCTCACCACGGCCGACTTGTCAGCCTTCTTGCGCCTTATGAAGCGCACCAGCTCGCCCACCCACAAGACCGGAGAGGTCAAAACGATAATCAAGACCCATTCCTTGAAGTTTAAAGGAACCGTCCGGAAGACCTTCCCACCCAGCTGGGTCATGAGTATCTGCCCTATGGCTATCACAATGACTATAAGGAGAAACATCCTGCTCTCCTTTAACCTGGAAAAGGCTGAGCGGTTTTGGCCCAGCATCCTGGCGTTGAAGAGGTTCCAGAACTGGATGAAGACGAAGGTCGTGAAGAATATGGAGAGGTTGTGGAGGCCCTGGGTCGTCTCGGTGTTCATGGGGAAGACGTTTTTGAGGCAGATTACCAAGATGAGGAACAAAAAGAGGAAGAAGCCGCCCACGGAGAAGATGAACTTGGCCATGGTGGGGGTGACTATGAAGGACTCCGGATTCCTTGGGGGCTTCTGCATGAGCTCCCAGTCCGGTGGCTCGGATGCCAGGGCCAGGGCCGCGAAGGTGTCCATGATGAGGTTCACCCAGAGCATCTGGGTGACGGTAAGGGGCAGCTGAATGCCCAGGAAAGGCCCCAGAAGGGCTACGCCCAGGGCCAGGACGTTAATGGTGAGCTGAAAGAGGATGAACTTCTGGATATTGGAATAGATGGAGCGGCCCCACATGATGGCCTTAACTATGCTCGCGAAGGAATCATCCAAGAGGATGATGTCCGCCGCCTCCTTGGCCACGGAGGTGCCGGTGATACCCATGGCTAGCCCCACGTCGGCGTGGTTTAGGGCCGGGGCGTCGTTGGAGCCGTCACCGGTTACGGCCACCACCTCCCCGTTTTTCTGGAGCAGGTTAACCAGGCGCTGCTTGGCCAGGGGTTTGGCCCGGCTCATGATTCTAAGATCCCTTACGGCCTTTTCAGCCTCATCGTCCTCCATGGCCATGAACTCGTCACCCGGGACAATCAAGTTCTTATCCTTCTCCTCGTCCTCCGGCTTTATGATGCCTATTTCCGTGGCTATCTCCCTGGCCGTGGCCTGGTTGTCGCCGGTGACCATCTTCACCTTTACTCCGGCAATGGAGCAGGCCTCCACCGCCGGTGGCACCTCCGGACGCACCGGGTCAGCTATGGAGAAGAAGCCTAAAAACACCAGCTGGTTTTCCTCCACCAGCTTCTGGATGTCATCAGCTGAATACTCCCCTTGGCCATTTGTTAGCTCTCTATAGCTAAGTCCCAGGGTACGCATGCCCCTCACCTGCTCGCTCTTGAGCTCTTCTGAGAGGCTTTCCCTGTCAGCGTCAGTGAGCGGGGCTACGCTACCATCCTGGAGCCTTCTGGAAGCTGAGCGGCTGAGGATTATCTCCGGCGCGCCCTTGGCGTGGAGGATGAGGCCTGTGGCCTCATCTTCCCCAACGGTCGCCATGTACTTGCGCTCGGTGGAGAAGGTGAGCTGGCCCTTAATCTTGAAAGCGGCCCTTTTGGCCTTGTAGGACTCCCCGTTTTCCTCCAGCCACAAGAGAAGGGCCGATTCCGTGGGGTTCCCCAAGGGTCTGGTGAGCTTTCCCTCGCTATCAGCCCCCAAATCAGCCGTGGAGTTTCCAGCTACGGCCTCCACCACAAAGTCCCACTCCTTTCCAGTTGCCTTTTCATTCTCCTTGGGAAAGTTGGTGAAATTGAATGAGGAGACCTTCATCTTGTTCATGGTGAGGGTTCCGGTCTTATCAGAGCAGATGACCGTGGCCGCGCCAATGGTCTCGCAGGCGTGCATCCTCCGCACCAGGTTGTTGGCGGCTGTCATCTTGCGCATGGAGTAAGCCAAGGACAAGGTTACGCTCATGGGGAGCCCCTCGGGAACGGCCACCACTATGATGGTGACAGCCACCATGAAGAACCTCAGTAAAGTCATGGAGGTGGCTATAGGTAGCCACTGGGAGGGGCCACCTGAGAGAATTCCCGTCACAAAACCAATGCAGAGGCCTAAGAGAAAGAGAACCACACCCGCCCCAATGCTTTTCAGCCAGGGGGCGAGTCCTTCCTGATCCAGCCAAGAGCTCTCCGGCCGCTTGCGGCCGGTGAGCTCCACAGCGTCAAAGATTACCGGAAGCCAGATGCGGTTTAGGGCCACAAAGAGGGCCAGGAAGGTGATTATGAGAAAGTAGACCTGGGAACCAGTCAAGGGAAGGGCTAGGTAATAGACCTTCTCATCCTCGCTTATGGTCTCTTTTAAGGGGAAATCCAGGGCCTCTCCCCCAAACCTTTCCACCAGCTCGGCGTTTTTCATGTCAGCATCCGACTGGATGACCGCCTTGGGGATGGGTATGGCATCAGAGGAGACTGGCTCCTTGGCGAT
>JAITJT010000066.1 GCA_031278795.1 Deltaproteobacteria bacterium
CCGGGAGGAACTGTCTGGGAGGAAATGTCCGGGAGGAAATGTCATGGCCCGTTATTGAAAAGGACAGGCTAGGCCGCCGCAGGCGGTCTAGGGGCCGTATTTTCCATGGATGTTTTTTGATTAGGGAGGTTTTTTGCCTGTTTTGTAGGTTTTTTTTAGTTATTTCAGAGGGTTTTTTGCTTTTAGGTCTTATGTTTTTTTATGATTTAAAGATTTTTTGCTTTAATATTTAGAAAAAATATGGGCAGCTAGGCATTTTTTGAAGGGATTTATGGATTATTGAGCTTATAGTGTTAAAATAGCTTTGGCAGCAGGATAGCAATTTCTTGATGTTTTGAAGTGAAAATACCCATATTTTGTGTAATTTTAGGCAATTTTTGGCTTAAGGGGTGAGGCTTTAAAAAAAGAAGAAAAAAAATTTAGTCCAAGGGTGACAAACTCTTGCTTTCTGATTTTTTCTCTGATATAAGACTAAGACCCTAAAGGGAGGCTCCGAGCAACCGAGTACACTCAGAGCAGTTCCCAGAAGAGCCTTTAAAGGCTAAAACTCACCTTCCCTGGCGAACCCGGGGCCAGTTTTTCTGGCCCAGAAGGGTCTTAAGGCCAAGTTGAAGGGAATTTTTTTCTCTTTAGCCTGAGGGGGATCTTCTGTGATCTAATGTATTGGCGTTTTTATTTGTCTATCACTTTTGTCTATAACTTTTGTCTATAACTTTTGTCTATCACTTTTGTTTATCACTTTTGTTTATCAATAGTTCCGAAGGGAGTGGCTCATGCCCACTGTTAACCAGCTCATCCGCAAGGGGCGGAAGGCCCAGATCAAAAAGAACACGGTTCCGGCCTTGAAGGCCTGCCCCCAGAAGAGGGGGGTCTGCATCAAGGTCTACACCGCCACCCCTAAGAAGCCCAATTCGGCCTTGAGGAAGGTAGCCCGCGTGCGCCTCTCCAATTCCATGGAGGTAACCGCCTACATCCCCGGTGAGGGTCACAATCTTCAGGAACACTCGGTTGTGCTCATAAGGGGAGGCAGGGTAAAGGATCTTCCTGGGGTGCGCTACCATATAATAAGGGGTGTTCTCGACTCCATAGGGGTTGCCAAGCGCCGCAGGGGCAGGAGCAAATACGGCTCCAAGCTGCCCAAATAGCCTTGTAAAATAGCTTTTACCTTTAGCTTTAGCTTTTAGCTATAGCTTGAAACTATAGTCTTTAAATATAGCCTTTAAATATAAAAGCTAGGCGGACTTTTTTGTGCCCGCCTAATATCCATTATTTTTTTCTTTTATTTTTTCTCTTATTTTTTAGGATTTGACACATGCCAAGGCGCAGAGAAGTATCCAAGAAAGAGACCATACCGGATCCAAAGTACGGAAGCACCAAGGTGGCTCGTTTTATCAACTGCCTCCTCAAGAGGGGCAAGAAGAGCTGTGCGGAAAACATCATGTACGGCGCCTTCAAGCTGATTGGCGAACGCAGCAAGGATGACCCTGTGAAGGTATTCGAGCGGGCCATGGAGCAGGTAAGACCCTCTCTGGAAGTAAAGAGCAAGAGGGTGGGCGGATCCACCTACCAGGTTCCCATGGAGATTAGGCCCAATCGCAAGATGGCCCTTTCCATCCGCTGGATAATCAACCACGCCCGCAAACGCGGGGAAAAGGGCATGACCGCAAAGCTCGCAGCAGAACTTATGGATGCGGCCCAGGGCCGCGGTGCCTCGGTCAAGAAACGCGAAGAGACTCACCGCATGGCAGAGGCCAACAAGGCCTTCGCCCATTACCGCTGGTAGAACTGTTTTTTAGATATTTTCATTGCTCTTTGAAAACTCTTTTGGAAGCTAATTAAACAAGCTTCTTAGGAAGCCTGAGAGGGGGCTTCTTTATCGAGAATTCATTATAGAGCCCCCAAAAAAGCGGCATTTAAGCCTGCGAAAGAATTTATTAAGGAATCAAATTGTCCAAGTCCTCATCCATAGCAAGTACCAGAAACATTGGCATCATCGCCCACATAGACGCCGGGAAGACGACCACTTCCGAGAGGATCCTCTATTACACGGGTGTCTCGCAAAAGATAGGCGAGGTTCATGACGGCAAGGCCGTCATGGATTGGATGGATCAGGAGCAGGAGAGGGGAATAACCATAACCTCCGCTGCAACCACATGTTTCTGGAGGGGATGCCGCATAAACATAATAGACACCCCTGGACACGTTGACTTCACCATAGAGGTGGAGAGGTCTTTGAGGGTTTTAGACGGTGTTGTGGCGGTATTTTGCGCGGTGGGCGGGGTACAGCCCCAAAGCGAGACCGTCTGGAGACAATCCGATCGCTACGGAGTCCCTCGTATTGCATTTATCAACAAGATGGACCGTCAAGGGGCTGATTACCAGCGCGTGGTTGCTGAAATCAGGGACAAACTTTTGGCAAGACCACTACTGATGGAACTTCCCATAGGTAATGAGGACAAGTTCGAGGGAGTGGTGGATCTTTTGAATATGAAGGCCGTGTACTATTCCAAGGACCCAAATGACCCGGGCTTTATGGAAATCAAGGAAATCCCAGCGAACCTAATGGATGCGGCCAATCAGGCAAGGGTAGACATTGTGGAGACCCTGGCAGACGTTGACGAGTCTTTGGTGGAAGATTTCCTGGAAGGCCGGGAGGTGGAAAGCTCCAGGCTCACGAAAATCATCAGAAAAGGCACGCTGGAACTAAAATGCGTTCCTGTTTTTTTGGGATCGGCATTTAAAAACAAGGGCGTTCAGCCTCTCTTGGATGCTGTTGTTGACTATCTGCCCTCCCCCGAGGACATCCCGCCAGTAACGGGTGAGACCCCCAAAGGCGAGGAAACCACTAGAGAGGCAAAGGTAGATGCCCCGTTTTCAGCGCTTGCCTTTAAATTATGGAACGATTCCTATGCCGGGCATTTGACCTTCCTTAGAATATATTCTGGAACGGTTAAAAACGGCGACCAGGTCCTAAATTCCGTTAAGCCCGGAAAAGAGCGCATCGGAAGGCTTCTCAAGATGCACGCAAACAAGCGTGAAGAAATCAAGGAGGCCTCAGCTGGTGACATCGTGGCCGCGGTTGGTCTTAAAAACACCAGTACTGGTGACACATTGTGTTCTGACAGCGCACCAGTAATCTTAGAAAACATGCTCATACCAGAGCCTGTTATTCACATTGCGCTCGAGGCCAAAAACAAAGACGACCGCGACAAGCTCTCCCAGGCACTTGGAAAACTGGTTACAGAGGATCCATCCCTAAGGGTCCGCCAGGACGAGGAGACCGGTGAGACTATCATGAGCGGCATGGGCGAACTTCATTTGGAGATTATCGCCGAGAGGCTCAGAAGGGAATTCAAGCTCCAGGTGAGTCTGGGTGCCCCGCAGGTTGCCTACCGCGAGACCATCACAAAGGCCGTGGAGGCGGAAGGGCGCCATGTGCGCCAGAG
>JAITJT010000134.1 GCA_031278795.1 Deltaproteobacteria bacterium
CACGGCGTAATTCACGGCGCGTGCATTTAAATGGAGCTTAAACAGTTAGCTTGCCAGTGGCTTAAGGCTATCCAGGCGGATGCCCCAGCCGCGCCTTTAACGCTCGCCCTTTTGGTGACTATTATACTCTTCTCCTTAACACGCCAAAACTTTTGGCTGATTTTAAAGGATAAGCTTACAGGATGCCGGTGGTGTCGACATCGCTAGCTGGATCCCCCAGGGCCAGGGGGCTGTTGGGTAGCTGGGACTCCCCGGTGTAGGTGTTTTTAACCTCGCCCTTCTGGAGCATGGCGAAGGCGGCGGCCAGTTGCTTGTCCACGGCCAGGCGCTCCTCCACGGTCATCTGGACATAGGGCTTGTCCGGGGCCACGTAGGCCTCTTCTTCCTCAGGGTTTTCACCTTCGGTCTTTCCGTCCTCGCCCTTCTTGTCGGAATCCTTGGACTGGTTCTTGTCGCTTCTTCCCTTCTCGTCCTTGGGGTCCAAGTGGCCCTCCAGATCCTCCTCACGGGGCATCTGGAAGTTGGGCGGAAGCGGGTTCTTCACTATCACATCCGGCTTGATGCCGTCAAGCTGAATGGAGCGTCCGGTGGGGGTGTAGAACCTGGCGGTGGTTATACGCATGCCCGAGCCGTCCGGAAGGGGCACGATGGACTGCACCGAGCCCTTGCCAAAGGTCTGGGTGCCCAGGATGAGGGCGCGCCCGTAATCCTGGAGCGCGCCGGCCACTATCTCAGAGGCTGAGGCCGAGCCCTCGTTTACCAAGACTATCATAGGCACGTCGTAGGGGATGATGGCCGAGCGGTCGGAGCGGTAGACCACGTCTTGGTCCTGCCTGCGGCCCTTGGTCTCAACCACCGGGACGTGGCCCAAAAAGGCGCCGGAGACCATGATGGACTGATCCAGAAGGCCGCCTGGATCGTTTCTGAGGTCCAGGATGAGCCCGGAGATGGGCTGCTTCTTGCGGAGGGTGGAGATGGCCTGCTCCAGCTCGGTGGTGGTGCCGCCCTGGAAGTTACGGATATGCACGTAGCCAATGCCTCCGCCCATCTCCAAGTGCCTAACCGAGATGAGGGGGATCTTGCTCCTAATGACGGTTACCTGGAAGGGCTCCTTCACGCCCGGGCGTAGGATGAGGAAAGTGACCTTGCTACCCACCGGGCCGCGGATGATCTTAACGGCCTCCATTAGGGTCATGTCCGTGGTGGACTTGCCGTCTATGGAGATTATCTGGTCACCGGAGAGTATCCCCGCCCGGAATGCCGGGGTGTCCTCTATGGGGGAGACCACGGTGATGAGGTTCTCCTTCATGGTGATCTCAACACCCACCCCGGTGAAGGCCCCCTGGTTCTCCTGCTTGAGCTCTATCATCTCATCCGCGGTGAAGAAAGAGGAGTGGGGATCCAAGCTGGAGAGCATTCCCCTCACGGCCCCGTGGAGAAGAGTCGTGTTATTGGGCTCCTCCACGAAGCGGGTGTTCACCTCATAGAAGACCCGGGCGAGTATCTTAAAGGAATCGTATATTTTGAAGTCAGTCCCCGTATTGGTGCTGGTGGTGGGGGTGGAGGCGGCGCTTCCTTGGGACACGGTGAAGAGGACCACAAGGGTCGCAAGGACAATGAGCCTTATTAGCCTCTGGGGAATGAACTCTTTTTGCGAGGGCATTGGAAACTCCAAAATTAAATAAATCCGTACTTGGTTACGAGCCAAAAGCGCTACTCTTATGCCAAAGAAAAAAAACCCTCAGATAGATAAGAGTAGCTAGCCCCTTTTGGGGTAATAGGCCCGCTTAAGCCATTACAGTTTAGGTTTTCACTCTTGAATGTCTTGGCAATGGGAGCAGAGGCCCCATATCTCGAACTTGTGGCCCAGGGACTTGAAACCTTCCTGGCGGGCTATCCTCTGCTCCACCTGGGCCAGCTCCGGGGCTGAGAACTCGAAGATCCTCCGGCAGTTGAGACAGCGCAGATGGCTGTGGTGCTCACGGCCGTAGACCTTCTCATAGTGCATGTGCCCATCCTCGAGGTAAACCTCGGCTAGGAGCCCGGCTTTTATCATGAGGGGGATGGCCCTGTAGATGGAGGCCTTGGAGATGGGTTTTTTGGAACGCAAGGTCATGAAGAGCTCATCTACGTCAAAGTGATCGTGATTCCTCAAGATGGCCTCGGCTATGGCCTCTCGCTCACGGGTAACCCGGTAGCGGTTGGCTTTCAGAAAAGCGCGGAAGGCATCCAACTCATCGCTTAGCACCCCTGTCTTTTTTTCGGGTTTTTTTATTGTTGACATTAGTTTTTTCGTTAATTTTGAAAAAAAGATCCTGGGCCTTTTTAGGAACAGAAGAGCACAGGCACTAATCAACTGCGCCTCTGGGCACAACATCCTGACAATGTTAGCACAAAGGCAAATATATAATCAAGATAACTTTTTGTTCGCATTTTGAACTATTTAAGGGCTAAACGACTAATAGAGCCCCCATTTCCCACATCTAGCCACTCTTAGCCCCAAGCCTCTTCCCACTCCCCCTAGGGCTTATAAAGGCTTATAACACCTTTATAATAGGCGGCTTTGCCCTTAGAGGGCCTTATCCAAGACCAGAGGCTAAGGAGTTGGGCCTTAAAAAGGCTTATATACTTGGGATTTTATCTAAAGGCCTAAGAAAAAGCCTTAAATACCAGGGCTAAAAATCAAAAACCTATTATAAAGGCATGTTTATAAGGGCTTAAACACAGTAGCTTAAAGCCTTTTCCTAGGGTGACACCCGTAGCATCCCTCTCAAGAGAGCTGCTCTGGCTAAGGGAGGTGTCTCGCCTTACTCTTTAAACCTTTTGGGGATTTTTTCAAGGCCTAAAGGCTTTATAAGCCTTAGAGGCATTTTATAGCCTTAGCTAAATAGACATCTAGATGCCTTAAGCTTAGCCCTAGGAGTCTTTAGCTTACGCTTAAATCTTCTTCTTCCTAGGGCCCAGGGTGAGCATGTCCACCCGGGGGGCGTCGGCGTAGAGGCCCTCCAGGTCGTAGAGCTCCCTGGCGTCGGGTAGGAAGAGGTGGACTATCACGTCACCTAGGTCCAGTAGGGCCCAGCGGGTGTCAGAGGCGCTGAGGCCCTCCACCCCCAGGGGTCTTCCCCCGGCCTCTTTGACCCTCAGCATTATCTTCTCGGCCACGGATTTAACCTGCCTGGAGTTGTCTAGGCTGGCTATGTAGAAAAAGTCGGTTATCTGGGACAGACCGACCAGGTTGAGGAGTACCGGGGAGATTATCTTATGCTCCAGGGCGGCTTTCACCACCAGGGTGGCCAGCTCCCTACTCTCCGGCGGGCTCTTGCGCTTAAGCTTGGCCTTGGGCCCGCCCTGGTGGGCGAGCATGCCCTTCTTGAGGCTCTCAAGCTCCATCTGCCTCTGGGGGGATTTTCTGGGGCTAGGGGCCTTTCTAGGGGATTTCTCCCTAGGTCCTTTAACTGGGGGCTTGGTAGCCGCCCTTTTGCTGGGGGCCTTGGCACTAGCTTTTGCCCCGCTCGTCCTCTTGGGGGGGGCACTAGCCCCCCTCTCCTTTTCAATCCCCTCTTTGGGGGATTCCGTTCCAAACTTTGCGACTTTTGGCATCTACACCTCTTTTTGATTAGTCGTTTGATTAGTCATGGCTTAGGTATGGCTTAGGTTTGGTTTTGGTTTGGACTTGTTTCGGCGCTTTTAGCGTAGAGGCCGTGCTCCAGGAGGTAATCCAAGACCTGGTCCGGGACCAGGTAGCGAATGGACTTCCCCTCCTTGAGGCGGCCGCGGAGATCCGTGGACGATATGCTGAGCCGCGAGCTCTCAAAGAAATATATGGGCTTGAGGCCCGTGAGGAAATAAGCCTCCTCGTGCGAGCTCCAGTGGGCCTTCTCACCAAAACAGCCCTCCAGGACGCTACCTAAAAGCCTCCTGGAGCCAGGGGTGTCAGGGCGTATATTTACCACAAAGGAGGCCAGCTGAAAAAGGTCCTTGAACCTCTTCCAGAGGTTTATGTTGCGGAAGGAGTCGAAGCCCACCAGGAAGAAGAGCTCCTCGTTGGTCTCGAGTCCGTCGTGGAGCACCCTTAGGGTGTTTATGGTGTAGCTGGGGGTGGACAGCCTAGCCTCCAGATCCGAGGCCACAAAGCCGGGCCTGGTGCTTATGGCCATCTCCACCATTTTATAGCGGTCCTGGAAGGAGGCCAGCTCGTCCTCCCCCTTGTGGGGGGGGATGGCCGAGGGCATGAAGAGTACCTTACTTAGGTTATAGCGCCAGGCTATCTCCTCGGCGGCCCTCAGGTGCCCCAGGTGCACCGGGTTGAAGGCCCCGCCCATGACCCCTAGCCGAGAAAGTCCAGATTCCTCCATTACCTTCTCCCCCTCTTGAGTACCTCTGGATGCACCTCCTCTTTGAGCCTTCTGGTTAAAAGATCCACCATGCCCTGCTTCAGGGGTTTACCCTCGTAGAGTACCCTGTAGACCTCCCTGCAGGTGGGCATGCCCACCTTAAGCTTCTGGGCCATGCCCCAGATGCTTTTGGCGTTCTTAACCCCCTCGGCCACGTCGTGGCGGCCGGAGAGTATCTGCTCCAAGGTCTCACCCTTCCCCAGCCTCAAACCCACCTGGCGGTTGCGGGATAAGGCCCCGGTGGCCGTTAGTATTAGATCGCCAATCCCTGAGAGCCCGGAGAGGGTCATGGGGTGGGCCCCCATCACCTCGGCTAGCCTGGTCATCTCGGAGAGCGCCCTGGTTAAAAAGGCCGCCCTGGCGTTAAGCCCCAGCTCCAGGCCGTCGCAGATGCCCGCGGCAATGGCGTAGACGTTTTTTAAGGCCCCTCCCAGCTCCACGCCCAAGGTGTCCGTGCTGGTGTAGATCCGGAAGGTGGGTGCCGAGAGCAGGCACTGCACCGCCTTGGCGGTCTCCACATCCTCCATGCCCAGGGTCAAGGCCGTGGGCAGGCCCTTGGACACCTCTAAAGCGAAGCTGGGCCCGGAGAGGGCCCCCACCGCGCTCCTAATGCCCTTTGGGGTCTCTTTTTTCAAGATCTCACTCATGGTGAGAAAGGTCTCGTCCTCTATGCCCTTGGAAACAGATACCTGGACAGAGCCGTCCTCCAGGTGTGGAGAGAGGAGCAGAGCCACCTCCCTCATGCCGTGGCTGGGCACGGCCCAGAGGATGAGCTGGGAGTCCTTGATGGCTTCTTGGGGATTGGTGGTGGCTTTGATGGCGGGAGGTAGGGATACCCCGGGGAGGAAGGCGGGATTCTTGTGCTTTTGGTTTATCTCGGAGGCGATTTCCTCGCGGCGGGCCCAGAGCTTAACCGACATGCCCTGGCGTACGGCGTGCATGGCCAAGGTGGTGCCCCAGGCGCCGGCGCCGATTACCGCGGCGTTTTTGCCGTTGGAGGTGAAGCTCTTGAGGAAATCTTCGGGTATCTTTGCTGAATTAATAGGTTGAAACCTCTGTGGAATCTAGTGTGGCATAGCCGCTAAAGTACTTAAGCGGGCTCAAAAATATGAAGAAATTTTATCCCTTGGGAGGAAAAAGAGCAATTCAATTTGGCTTTAAGCTAAAGAGATAGCGGAAAGCCAAGAGCTAAAAGCTAGAAAAGTAAAGGCCATAAGCTAAAGGCAGATGGCATAAGACAGAAAGCGTAATACATAAGGGTTAAGGCGGAAGGCATAAGGCATAAGGCATAAGGCATAAGGGAGATAGCTGAAAACGGAAACCAGTATACTGAAATCTGAAATCTGAAATCTGAAATCTGAAAAAAATAGACAATCAGAAATCAAAATTTAAAAATATGTAAAATTGAAAACCTTTTCTACCACTTGTCCTGTTTTAGCACCAAATTG
>JAITJT010000190.1 GCA_031278795.1 Deltaproteobacteria bacterium
AAAACTTAGGGGAGATAGATGCCGTAAAAACCGTGCTCTATTATCTGGGAAAACCCGAAAAAGCCAAGGAGAGTCGCGCTTCTTAAGGGCTTTTGCCAAAGCCAGAGATACCTAAAAGCAGGTCGTCCACTAAATCCGTCTTGTATGCGTTTGTCTTACCTTATATATGTATAACTTGATCGTGTAGGCCTTATATATTAATGCTTTTTTTTTGTGTACTCTTTGTTTGGGATGATTGGTCCTGCCTTATTTTTTAGCTTATAAAAAAAAACACTACCCATATGCGTTGAAATCTATTGAAGCGCCTTGGTAAAAATCCTTCTTCCGCTAATGATGAGTTGTATTTTCAGGTAAACGGAACCCGGTGGGATAAACCCTTAAAACCCAAGTGGCATAAACCCTTAAAACCCAAGTTGGATAAACGCGAAGAGCCAAGGTGGATAAACGCTTGGAACCAAGTTGGGATAAATCATAAATAAAGAGTAGGATAGTTGCATTCCTTTTTTCTTTTTTTGTCATTTTTTTCTGTTTTTTCTGAGGAAGTCCAAAGCTAAACCAAATCACAAGCTTTTTTTGCCACGCGTTTTAAGCCAGGCGTTTTTTAGGCAGGATATTTTTATTTCAAGCTTTTTTCGGTCATAAAACTGTTTTTTTTCAGGTGGCTATTTGCTTAAAACCTTGATAAAGGGCGTCATGGTCATCGCCATCGCCGCGCTGGTCCTCCTCCTTCTCAAGTTTTCGCTCCAGCTCATGGGCGAGAGCTACAAGAAGCAGATCTGGGATCCCAACACCGTGGCCCTGGTGAACGACCGGCCCATAAGTAGGGAGTCGGTAGACGAGCTACTTAAGCTGGGCTTCTATCCCCCCCTTTCCTTGGAAGGTAAGGCGGCCAAGGGCAGCATGGAGTTCCACCAGGTGGTGGACATCCTCATAGAGGAGGCACTGGTGCTCCAGGCGGCTGAGAGGGAAGGCATAGTGGTTCCGGAGGCGGAGGTTCATGAGGCTGTCAAGATCTTGGAGCCCAGCTGGCAGTGCGAGGGCGACAAGAGCCGGGACTGCTTTATGCCCAAGGGGGAGGAGAGGGAGGCCCTCAACCGGGCCGTGAGGATGCAGCTAACGCTTTCCAAGCTCACCCAGACCGTGAGCACCATGAGGGGGAAGCGCACCGCCGCCGAGTGGGGCAGCTTTTTAGATGAGTGGACTAAGCGCTACTCCATGCCCTCGGTCTACAAGGTGCGCATACTCCTTGCCCAGAAGGACCAAGCTGTCCGTAAGATTATGGAGAGCAGGAAGAACCTTAAAAACGGCCTCCAGGGCCTAGAGGAGAGGCTCACGGAGCGTGGATTCCCCTCGGTAATCTCGGAGCCAATGTATTTGGATCCCGCTAGGGTAGCTGAGGCCGGGATATTTGAGGGGGTGAGCTTAAGGCAAGAGCTAATTGACGCCGCGAGGGCCGGTGACAAGCTCTCGGGCGTGCTCCCCCTAAGCGAGAGCTGGGGTGTAATAGAGATCTTGAAGGTGCTTCCCCAGGTGAACCCGGAGGCCATGGTTAGGGCGGCCCGCAACAGCTATGAGAATACCGTCTCCTCCAGGGCCTTCAGGGATTTCGTGGAGGACTTAAGGGCCCAGGCCAAGATAGAGATGAACCCCAATTTCCCCATGGAGCTGGAGCGGGAAGATCCCGCAAGCGCCCCGGAGGCCCGGGAGGCTGATAAGCCCAAGGAAGCCTTAGCCACTCCTTAAACTTAGTTTTTGGCCTTCTAAGAGTCTGTGGAGGCGGAAGGCCGCCTCAGACAGGTGTTTTTTTTAAAAAAGCAATTTTTTTCTAAACCCTTCCCAAACTTACTATCCATAAAAAAGCCTGATTGGCACTTCTAGTCATCTGGTAGAATCCCTAAAAGCCTTTACCGGGGCCCTTTAGCTGCCCTTTTAGGCCTCAGGATCCATGAGCCATCAACACCTTTAGGGGTAAAATCCGCTCCTTTTTAGGTGGCGTCAAAAGTTTCATTGACTTTTTTCTCTGAGAGGGCATAAAATTCAGCCCATAAAGGGAATTAGGAATAGTCAAAAAATTAAATTTGTAACCCGTTAAAAACTCCAAGGTGGAGATCCATTGAGGCGGGAATCAAGGGGCGAAAAAGTAAGAAGCTAAGGTCCATTTCGGTAAGGATTTTTGTTTTTTACCCCACGCTAGAGTTATCCGCGTAAGCGGGATTGTAAGTATGCACCCTTTGGGTGATACAAGCGCTTTTAGCTTGTACGCCCAGGCTCTTTTAGGATGGAAGATGTTTTAAGGAATTTTTTTCTTGGTCTTAATTGTTATTTAACTCTTCCAGCCATAAATAATACTAAAAGATACAAAAATTTTTTTAGGTTATCATATGATTTTCGACGATTCAGCCAGCAAGAACGGGGATTCCATCGTCGACGTCCAGATGAGGACAGACGAGAGGAGAATCAACATCGATCAAGTCGGGGTGAAGAAGATCCGCTATCCCATAGACGTGAAAGACAGGGAAAACGGATCCCAGCGCACGGTGGCGTCGGTAAACATGTTCGTGGATCTACCCCACAACCACAAGGGGACGCACATGTCCCGCTTCATAGAGATACTGGCCAAGCACCGCAACAGCATATCCACCGCGACCATTCCCTCCATACTCTCGGACATGAAATCCAGGCTCCAGGCGAAATCCGCCCATTTGGAGCTCACCTTTCCCTTTTTCATCTCCAAGGCGGCGCCGGTTTCCGGGGCCGTGGCCCTGATGGAGTACGGCTGCGTACTCACAGGCACCCAGACCGAGAACAACGAGTCGGATCTGACCGTGGCGGTTATCGTTCCGGTAACCACCCTGTGCCCCTGCTCCAAGGAGATATCCAGCCACGGGGCCCACAACCAGAGGGGTTTGGTGACCGTGACCGTTAGGTACCAGCATTTCTTCTGGATGGAGGATTTGATCGCAGTGGTGGAAAGCTCGGCATCCTCCGGGGTATACTCACTACTTAAGCGCACGGACGAGAAGTTCGTGACCGAGACCGCCTACGAGAACCCCCGCTTCGTGGAGGACGTGGTGCGGGAGGTGGCCGTCAGGCTCCGGGCGGATGAGAACTTCACCTGGTTTTCGGTTGCGGCCGAGAACTTCGAGTCCATCCACAACCACAGCGCCTACGCCTTTTTGGAGTACACCCGGGGCAACCACGACGGTGAGGATCAAGAGGAAAGCGCGAGAGACCTAAGAGACGATTAGTGAGGCCAATTAATGGATAAGCTGGTGGTTGAGGGGGGCTACCCCCTAGCTGGCGAGGTGAGGATAAGCGGCGCCAAGAACGCCGCCCTTCCGCTCATGGCCACCTCCATACTCAGCGACGGGCCGCTGGTCCTTAAAAACCTCCCCAAGCTGGGAGACCTAAGGACCATGGGACTATTGCTCAGGCACATGGGGGGCGAGATAGACGCCTTTTGGGAAAACCCCAGCTCCCAGTGCTCAGCCACTCTCTCCATGGGGGGCCTCAGGCTTCCTGAGGCCCCCCATGAGCTGGTGAAGACCATGAGGGCCTCAGCCTTGGTTCTGGGGCCGCTCATAGCCAAGCACGGAAGGGCCATGGTGTCGCTTCCCGGTGGTTGCGCCATAGGCGTGAGGCCCATAGACATGCACCTCAAGGCCCTAAAGGAGATGGGAACCGAGTTTGACCTCTCCGGAGGTGACATCCTGGCCAAGGCCCCCAAGGGGGGCCTAAGGGGCGCCAACCTCCGCTTTGACACGGTGACCGTCACCGGCACCGAGAACCTCATGATGGCCGCCGTCCTGGCCAAGGGAAGGACGGTCATAGCCAACGCCGCCAGGGAGCCCGAGGTGAGCGACACCGGTCGCGCCTTGATTGCCATGGGGGCGGACATCACTGGCCTGGGCACTGACGAGATAGTCATAAACGGGGTGGACAGCCTAAAATCCGCCACCTACAGCGTCATGCCCGACCGCATAGAGGCTGGAACCTTGATGGCGGCCGTGGCCCTTGCCGGAGGCAAGATAACCCTAACCGGGGCGCCACTATCTTCCATGGAGATGGTGACCGAGAAGTTCCAGGAGGCGGGTGTCAAGGTTACCCAGATAGGTGACGACTTGGTGGTGGAAAAGACCCACGAGAGGCTCAAGGCCCTGGACATCACCACCATGCCCCATCCAGGCTTCCCCACGGACATGCAGGCCCAGTTCATGGCCATGATGACCCTGGCTGACGGAGCCTCCATCATCACCGAGACTATCTTTGAGAATCGTTTCATGCACGTTTCCGAGCTCCAGCGCCTGGGCGCCAACATCACCCTGGAGGGTAGGGTGGCCGTGGTCAAGGGAGTCTCAGATCTAAGCGGCGCCCCTCTCACGGCATCTGATCTGAGGGCCTCGGCGGGCCTCTTACTGGCAGCCCTGGCGGCCGAGGGCACCAGCCAAGTCCTCAGGGTCTATCACCTGGACCGGGGCTATGACAGGCTGGACCAGAAGCTAAACCTTCTGGGGGCCAAAATACAACGGGAAAAGGAATGATTCCCCATAAATCATACACTCATCTCCAAGCCTTCACCAAGAAAGCCTCTTGTTGAAGGCTTTTTTTTGTCCTTAGGGCCAGGACACCCAAAAACTCGTCCTTTTTGGCTTAAAATTGACACCATTCTTTGTCTTTTAATTTCGCGAAACATTCTCCCAAAAGGTCTCCACCCCATACACCATAAGGAGGCGCTCAAAAAAAACTGCCCAAAATTGATACCATTTTTTGTCCTTTTTTGGCTGAAACATTGCCAGCTGACTTCCAAGCTCAAAAAACCATACAGAGAG
>JAITJT010000198.1 GCA_031278795.1 Deltaproteobacteria bacterium
GAGTTCAAGACCACCCAGGTGAGTTTCTCGCCCTCCACCTTCCTAACCGACCCCTTGCACCTGCGGCAGGTGTTAATCAACCTTTTGGGAAACTCGGTCAAGTTCACCCCGGAGCACGGTACCATAGAGTTCTCCATCCTCAGAAAGGAACGCAAGGACGGGAAATCCCTAGTGGAGTTCACCGTCAAAGATACGGGCATAGGCATCTCGGAGGAGGCCCTAGCCGCCATCTTCCAGCCCTTTGAGCAAGGAGGCGGGGGTATCGCCAACCGTTTCGGCGGAACCGGCCTGGGCCTCACCATCAGCCGCCACATAGTCCACCTCATGGGAGGTGACATCCATGTGGAATCCCAGGTAGGGAAAGGCAGCACCTTCTCATTCGCCATCTGGATGAAGGAGACCCAGTCCCTCTACAAAGAGGAAGTGGTGGATAGCGACCCCACCGGCAAGTTTGTCGGGAAAAAGGTTCTCATCGTGGACGACGTGGATCTAAACCGCAAGATAGCCAGGGCCATGCTCAAGGTGACGGGCATAAGCGTGGAGGAGGCGGAAGACGGCGTGGTGGCGCTCAAAAAATTCGAGGACTCCCCTGAGAACACTTACGACATAATCTTAATGGACGTCCAGATGCCCAACATGGACGGCTACCAAGCCTCCGCCGCCATCAGGAAGCTGGAGCGCGATGACGCCAAGCACGTACCCATCATTGCCCTCACCGCCAACGCCTTCAAAGAGGACATAGACAAGGCCATAGAGGCCGGCATGAACTCCCACATAGCCAAACCCGTGAAACCGGAAAAGATTGTGGAGGTCATGATGAAATACATTGGCGCCAAAGAGGCTTAGAGCCGCGACAATTAATTGTAGAACGTGAGATAAGGCATACTACTCATGCATTTCCCAAGGCTTTGGCGCGCTCGCGCGCATAATATACGGAATATCCCCCAAGACCTAAGGGAAACTAAAACCAAGACTGGATAACCTACCCCCTTGAATCCTATAAGCGTTATAGGATAGCTCTGCGTCCATTATCTAATCCTCCGCAAGATGCTCCATAATTGATACCTTACATCCTTGTAGCCTAAAAGAATAAAGAAGACTACAAACATCGTGTGGAAAAATTTTTGTAATAGATGCCAAAGGTCTTTTTAGTCAAGTTTTTAAAATATGCCTTCACACTTATAGCCAAAAAATGTTTAAAAAAAGGAAACGTGCTGTAGCTTAATTTTTTAAAAAGAGGCTATTAAAAATATAAAACGATATTGAAAGATATTGATAGATATTCTCAATACAAAGATTAGGCAAAGACAAATATTAAAAAAATTAAAATCCATTCATACGACAAATAAAAGAGCGAAATAATGAAGCTAATAAAAGAATCAATCCGCAAGGTGGTAAGTTGCCTGAACAATCCCGATGAAAATGGCGGGTACTGGCTTCCCCACATACAGAGAGAGTTTGTGTGGAACGAGAAACAGATCTGTAGCCTCTTTGACTCAATCACCCGTTCTTATCCCATCAACACCATGCTAATCTGGAGAACCAACACAGAAATACGCCACCGGAAATTTATAGACAATTACCACCACGGGATTAAATTGACCGATCAGTTCGTACTTACGAACAATAAAAGCAAATATCTCGTGCTGGACGGCCAGCAGAGGCTCCAAAGCCTACTTATTGGACTAAAGGGAAGTTATAACGAAAAAGAACTATTCCTAGACGTTTTAAACGATAGTGAGCCCTCCCCCGATAACATTAAATACAAATTCTCATTTTTAAAGCCGGAAGATGCCACGTTCCCGAATATCAAGGTCAAGGACATAGTTTACTCGTTAAAAAGCTTTATAGCCAAAAAACTAGTTATCTCCATGGCGAATCACGACCTTAGCGATGAAGAAAAATATACAATCGAAAATAATGTTGAAAATTTATGGGATGTTTTCAATACCAGTGATGGTGTAGGGCTCGAGGAGCTTGATAGCATTGAGTATCCAGATTACTACACATTGGACGATGTACTTGAGATTTTTATTCGGACCAATTCAGGCGGAACACCTCTTAGCAAATCCGATTTGCTTTTTTCCCTTTTAAACAGACATTGGGACATTGTCGCCAATAAAATGGAGACCCTGCTTAGTCGCCTAAATCGCCACGGCTTCAAATTCAGCCGGGATTTTGTCCTTAAATCCTGCTTGACGATCTTTAACCGCGGCGCAAGCTATGATATAGAAAAATTTCGGAAAACCGACAGATTTGACGTGCGTGCCAAGATTGTGGAGGAATGGACAAATATTTCCAACGCGTTACTTGATGTGATGGATTTTTTAATGGGAAAGACATTTATCCGCTCCGACAAAGCTTTGACATCATACAACGCCCTTATACCGCTCGTATATTTCAGGTATCACTATCATGACAAATGGAAGAACGCGCGAGGAAGAGTCGACTATCTTCTTATATCGCTTTTAAGCGCCGCGTTCAGCGGAAATCCAGACAGGATCATAGACGAATGCGTTAAAGCCATAAACCAAAGCGGCGATTTCAACCTTTCTGACATAAAGAACGCCATCATCGACAATGGGCATACTTTTACCATAACGCCAGAACTCCTGTGGAGCGCCAATTACGGAAGCAGGCAAATACACCTTCTGTTTAACTTTTGGTACAAAGACTTCAATTATACACCCGCTTTTGATAAAAACATGCCCGAGATAGATCACATCTTTCCCAAAAGCGCTTTGATCAAAATCAAAATCAAAAACCGTAATACTGGCATCAGAAACATCACAAAATACAAATGGGCCGACCGAAACCAACTGGCCAACTGCATGTTGTTGACCCAAGAGGAAAATGGCGCTGGTGGAAAATCAGACACCTTGCCGGAGATATGGTT
>JAITJT010000203.1 GCA_031278795.1 Deltaproteobacteria bacterium
ATGGAGCTCCAACTCCTCTGGATCGCAGGCTGCCTTCAGAGGCCTCTAACTGCCCGCGATTAAGGCTTGACGATAGAATCTCTTTTTTTGAATGAAAAAAAGAGGGAACAAAGAGGGAATATGGACACCAGGGTTTTTTAGCCCTGGAGATCCTGGAAAAGTCCTCTGGAAGCCGGACCATGGCTGGCATCATGCCTAAGTGGCATTGTTAATGGGTGTCAATTAGGATAAGTTCCGATATATCGTGTATATAACGCCAAAAGTATAACGTGTTATGCGATGCCGGCGAAACAGTGGTCTTTGGCGTATTGTTTGGTTAAAGAAGGAAGGCCTTCTCTTGGTTTTTGGCTCAAACCATCATAGAAGTTTGTGGCTGTTTTCCCCTGTAGTTTCCATTGGCTTCCAAAAGTTTTTTACGGGGTTTATGTGAAAAAGAAAAAAGAACCTACCCAGAGTAAAAAAGAGGAAGCAACAAAAATATAGAGGAACCCTGCAGGAGGCCGCGAAAAGACCTCGAGCTCCATGAAGGCTTGGTTTTAATAGGCCTTGTTTGAGACTTTAGTTTTTGTGTTGTGGTTTAAAGGGTAGGAGTGTGCCAGAGTGGGAGGAAAAGGCCTCTCACCATAGTTCACAGGTCTAGGTGTGCTTTTGGCACGAGCCCAGATCTTCAATGAAAGTTGGGGTTTTTGGATGGGAGGGGGATAGATCTGTTGCCCATGGTCGGGCGAAAATCCTTAAGCGGCGAGATAAAATGCAGCTGAGAACAGGTCTGTATAGCTGTAGGTCTCGAATGTGCCGGTGACTATCAGGCAGGTACCCTTAAGGCAAGTCCTTCCGTTTCAAAACCAGGAGTTTCAATTGTGAATTTAGTGTCTGACAAAAAAAAATATCTTTAGACCACCTCAAAAAAACCAAAGGCTAAATTAGACCTGTTAAAAACCAGGTATGATCTTGCAATGTTCTTGCTAGAATCAAACCCTTAAAACAAAGTGAAAAATTGCGGATCAAAGGGCCCCTTAGAGGATTTCTGAAGGCCAGGATGCCTTAGCTTACCAATGGATTCCATAAACCGCATTCCGAAACCTACCTTTCTAATGGAAAGCGTTAATCGTTGCGGCGATAGCCACCTCCGCCTCTGTTCCCGCCGCGGTCTTCGCGATTTTTGGCCTCGTTCACCCTGAGGGAGCGCCCGCCAAGTTCTGTGCCGTTTAGGGACTCAATGGCTTTCACAGCGGCTTCTGGGTCGGCCATTTCCACAAAGGCGAAACCTCTGGGGCGACCGGTCTCTTTGTCGCTGATAACGTTAACTGAGTTTACGGTTCCATACTTGCCGAAAAGATCGCTGATTTCCGCCTGAGTGGAACTGAAAGGTAAATTTCCAACATAAATCGTTGTTTTCATTGTAACACATCTCCATGATGTGCCCACCCTCAAAGCTTGGGGATGGGTGCTGAAAGAAATTGAGCTGACAGAAAAAACCTGCCAGCATGCATGAAAAAAAAAATAAACAATGGTCCCACTGTTTTTAATAGCGGGAATGTGCGTGAAACTTTTAAAATGCTCAAAGGATTTACTAGAGATTTGTCGACAATCGCTAGATATTGTCGGCAATTGAAACCTTGGAGGATTTGTAGAAGTTATTGAGAATCCGTCCGAACGTTCGATTATGCCTTGTTAGAAGCCAATATTCAAGAGGCAAAAAATATTGCCTTGAACCTTAACTTCACAAGAGCTGATTTTAGCAGAGCTAGAAGAAAAAATAATAGGCTGTTATCGTTGTGTCTTTGTCTCTAGCTCGGCATGGGTCAGTGACTCGCACTATGCTTGGGACAGATAGACACCATTATTACACCTTAAAAAAAAGAAATGCAAGAAAAAAATGAGGACAGGGGTAATTTTCCTAAAAAATTTTTTAGTTGTACAGCCCCTTTGGGCTTAAATCCCCTTTACTTGTTGAGGAGGCACCAAGATTTGCGACAAATCTTTGAAGGATTGAGCTAGCCACTGGGGTCTCTTCTATGGGGAGCCCCAGATTAACGGGGATTGTGGGCTTCCTTCTATTTTTTGGATAATCTGGCATATTTGTCCTGGCAAAGGCCAACATGACGGTCTTGTTAAATTCCGGGTGAAACTGCACACTCAAAGCCGAGTCACCATAGGCTACTATCTGATGTGGGTCATGATCTGATCCGCCCAAGAGCCTCGCCCCCTTGGGGAGTTCCAGAACTGCCTGGCTGTGGGAGAGGTTGGCGGGAAAGCTTTCAGGTAGCCCTGACAGAAGCGGGTGGGATTTGGCCTCGGGCCTCAAGCGTATGGTGTGGGTTCCCTGCTCTTTCCCCAATGGGTGGTAGTCAACCCTTCCGCCCAGGGCATATGCCAGGAGCTGGTGCCCGTAGCAGACCGCAAGCAATGGACTATTCGCGTCTATCAATCTCGTAAGGAAAAGCCTGAGTACTGTACTCCAGATGGGCCGCTTTGTAACCATGGAAATGGAGCCTGTGACTATATATCCGGAGTATTTAGCTGGATTGCCTAGATAGTAATATTTGGTAACATTTATGACATCACATTTGTTTATGTCGATATTTCCCTCTCTGATGAAGAGCTGGGAAAAGCTCGGAGAATTATAACGTTTGGGTACTGCCCCGGTTTCCAGGATAAGGATAGTCATTTTTATAAATAGTAAGCCGTTTTTTAGATAGTAAGCAGCTTTTTAAAGAATAAGCCGCTTTTTAAATAGTAAGGCGCTTTTTAAATAGTAAGCCGCACGGGGCACTTGTGATTGTGGAGATAATCCTTGAGATCAAAAATAGTGTATTCGTTGTAGTGGACAATGGAGGCAAAGAGTGCCGCCGAGGCGAGACCCTGGGTGAGGGCCTCCAGTAGATGCCTGGGTTCTCCTGCCCCGCCTGAGGCTATTACTGGTACTTCCACATGTTCTGAAATCAACCTGGTTAGCTTAAGCTCGTAGCCGTCCTTTGTACCGTCGGCGTCTATTGAGTTGAGGCAGATCTCTCCGATTCCAAGGTTTTCAGCCTGCATAGCCCATTTCAGGGCGCAAATACCAGTGGGGGTACGACCACCATCCACTACCACTTCATAGCCCGAGGGAATCTCTTTGCTCTTTTCCACCTTTTTGGCATCGAGTCCCAGAACTATAGCCTGGGAACCAAAGGCCAGGGCCCCTTCACCAATGAGTGACGGGTTTCTAACGGCAGCGGAGTTTAGAGAGACCTTCTCAGCCCCTGCCAAAAGGACATCCCGCATTCTAGATACTGTGGAGATTCCACCACCCACGCTAAAGGGGATGAAGATGGCCTCAGCCACCTTTTCCACAACATTTAGAAAGACGGAGCGCCCCTCGGCGGATGCCGTTATGTCGTAGAAGACTATCTCATCGGCACCTTCCTCATAGTAGCGCCTGGCAGCCTCCACCGGATCTCCAAGGTTTTGGTTGTCCTTGAACTTGATGCCCTTGGTGAGTAGACCGTCACGAACGTCTAGGCATGGTATGAGTCTCTTGCTTAACATCTTTATAAAGGCCCTTAGCTTCGAAAAGCCTGCGAATAGCGGTAGAAGTTTGAGAGCATCCTTAAGCCAGGTTTTCCGCTTTTTTCCGGATGGAACTGCACCGCCCAGGTTCCTTCCCTCCCGAATACAGAGCAAAACTCCTCTCCATATGTAGTGGTGGCCAGGACAAATTCTGGATTGGGCTTGGGATAATAGCTGTGCACAAAATAGAACTGGTTGTGTGGCTCTATTCCTTCAAAGAGTGCCGTTTCCTTAGTTGGCTTCAGGGTATTCCAGCCCATGTGTGGGATGCGGATATTAATACCCATCTCGTCTTTTTGGTCTTTTTTGAAGCGGTGGTTTTTTCCTGGGAAGATACCTAGGGTCTGGGTATCGTTTTCTTCGCTGTAGTCCAGCATTATCTGGCAACCGAGGCAGATCCCCAGAAAGGGCAGCCCCAGCTCTATTAGCTCTTTTATTGTATTATCAAGTCCGTTTTCCTTCATGGCGGCCATGGCCTGGCCAGCTGCGCCAACCCCTGGAAACACTATGCCCGAGGAGTCCAAGAGGCGCTTGGGATCCGCAGTGACTTCAGCCGGGATGGAGAGATGTTTCAAGGCGCGGTGAACGCTCGTCTGGTTGCCAGCCTTGTAGTCTATGATGGAAAGAAATTTTTGAGCCATTATTAATTGTGTAGAGTTGGAATTTGGAAAAAGAAAAGTGAAAAAAACCTTATCTGATCATTTATATATGGATTATATGCGGAATTCATTTATATATCGAGCAGATTTATATAGGGAGCTCATTTATATATCGAGCAGATTTATGAAGGGAGCTCATTTATATAGGAAGCTCATTAATATAGGGAGCACATTTATATAGGGAGCGCAAATTAACCCCAAAAGTTTTGGGTTCAGGATGCTAAGAATGCCAAAAAAACAATGAAGCTATAGCACAGGGTCGTTAGTATGTCAAGGGACAGAGCTCTGTTAGCTCTGTTGTTGCAATAGTTGTAA
>JAITJT010000019.1 GCA_031278795.1 Deltaproteobacteria bacterium
CAAATTTAGAAAGCGTTACTTTTTTTATAATTTCCTATCCGACATCAAGACTATCTCCCCGAAACGCCCCTCGTCTGTGAAGTTCACCTCCACAATCTCCTTGAACTCGGTCGCGAAGTTGAATGAGGAGTAATCAGCCTTTATGGGCATCTGCCTGTGTCCCCGGTCCACCAGGACCGCGAGCTCGATACTTGAGGCCCTCCCAAACTCGGAGAGGGCATCTAGGGCCGCGCGCACCGTGCGGCCCGTGTAGAGCACGTCGTCTACCAGGATTATGCGTTTCCCTTCCAGGGAAAATGGTATCTGGGTGGGCCCGACCTTGGGAAAGGAGCGGGCCATGCTCCAATCGTCGCGGTAGAAGTTTATGTCCACTATGGCGCTCTTGAGTTTTTCGCCTGTGAGCTCCTTGATGATCTCCTGGAGCCTGTCGCTCACGTTGACCCCGCCCCGGCGGATGCCCACCATGACTGGAAGCTCTTCTTTACGCCGGAGAATGTCAGCGGACATCCTCCGGAGGGACTTTTCCACATCTTCTGGGCCATAGATGGTTACGCGCTCATTCATCATAGCTTAACTTTCGTGATTGTCTCTTTTGAGGGGTACTGTAAGCGTCCCCTTGGCGAACTGAGCGCCGTTGGGCACCTTGGGAAGGAGCCTAGTTCCAAAGACCAAGGCCTGGGTCTCCAGGGTCATATCCGGCCATTTGCCAAACTGGGCGCCAAAGGCCTTGAGTAGCGAGAGCGCCGTGGGGGTAACCGTCTCCCCGGTGGACTCTATCCCCCTTATGGCCACACCTTCCAGGAGAATGGATACCGCCGGGGCCGGTGAGGACAAGAGCCCGTGGGCGCAGTTGATGGTTCCGTCGCAGATGGGAAGAGGCCCGCATATGAAGAGCTCCGGGTTTAAGATGGAGAAGAAGATGGAGGATAGCGCCGTATCCAATATGCTGTCCATGGCCCCCACCTCGTGGAACTCCACGCTCTCCACGTCCACACCGTGCACCTGGGCCTCGGCTTGGGCTAGTATAGTGAAGGCCTTCTCGGAGAGGGCCTTGGCTTGGGGTGATATCTTGGCCTTCGCGAAGAGGGCTAAGATATCTGAAAGCTTGCGGTGGACGTGCTCGTGGGGTAGATCGAGCTCTAGGCCCCAGCCGGCTATGCTATTTAGGCTCTTAGGTACAACCCTAATCTTTCCCACAAGCTCGGCGAAGCCAAGGTCCATGACCGCCTGGTCCATCATCTCCTGGGTGCCTCCTACGAGCTTATAGAGTCCGGCAACTAAAATGTCGCCGGAGACCCCGGAGTTGGGGCGCAAGACTATGGCGAGTCCTTTTTGCGCTAGTCCTTTCTGTGCCAAGCCATCTTGTTCTATGCCTTCTGGGTGGGATGCTCCTTCATGGGGGCTTTCATGGTGATCGTGCATTATTTGTCTCACGGTGAATTCCCACAGGGGCCTATGGCCCCTGTGGATTTAGAGGAAAAAATAGAAAAAAATCCCCCGGGAGGCTTGTTTGAAAAAAGATGGCGAGAAAAATGTGGGCGCTTTAGATAACGCTGTAATTACGTTAAATTTTGCGCTTTAATCTCTTTCCACACATGCCTTGTGGGATGATTTTGGGGTACTTTGTGATTTATTTAGAGTGAAAAAAAAAATTTAAAAGAACTATAAGTGATCCTCACCATTGGATTTGGGCTTTTTGGATATCTCCACCTGGTCCACCTTGCGGTTGTCAGCGGCCTTTATGGAGAAGATGAATTCCTGGAAAGGAAAGATCTCTTGCGGTTGGGGAACCCTGCCCATCTGTTCGGTGAGAAAGCCGCCCAGGGTCTCGTAGTTGCCTTGGGGGATGTTCATGCATACGAGGTTGTTGACCACCGAGATAGGGGTCTGGCCGTGGGCCAGAAAGACCCCCGGGGTGAGCTCCTTTATGCTGTCCTCCTCCTCCAGGTCGTACTCGTCGTTTATGTCGCCCACTATCTGCTCGATTATGTCCTCCATGGTGACGAGTCCGGCCGTGCCGCCGTACTCGTCCAGGATGACCGCCAAATGCGACTTGCGGTGCCTCAGCTCGCTAAGTAGCTCGGCTATCTTCTTGGAGCCGTGGACAAAGAGGATGGGGCGGATAATCTCCTTGGGGATGGGATTATCCAGGCTTTGGGACCAAAAGCCCAAGAGATCCTTTACCATCACGAAACCCGTGATGTGGTCGAGGTCCTCCTCGTAGATGGGGAGCCTGGAATAGCCTCCGGAAAGGGCCGTCTGGATAAGGCCTCCTATGGTCTGCGAGGCCTCCACTCCGACCACGTCCACCCTGGGCGTCATGATCTTCCTGGCGACGGTGTCGTCAAACTCGAAGATGCTGTGGATCATCTCACCTTGGCTCTTGGTGAGAACCCCGCTTTCAGCTCCGTGATCCAAAAGGTCGCTCAGCTCTTCCTCGATTTCAGTGGGGGAAAGGGAAGGCTTGCGAAAAGGCTTGAAGAGAAAACTGAAAATCCCCCGTTTAGATGGGCCATCTTCCAAACTGGAAAACTCCTTGGTTATGGGTGAATCTTAGCCAGAGAAAACAATAGTGTGTCTCCCCTGGGGCTTAGGAATTGTATAATTATGGGCTATTTTTCTTCACTCGTCAATGTCGGAAGGGAGCGAGGTCTGGCCGGGGCCCCTGGGGCCCACGGCCATGGACTCGCCCTGGTAGTCCATGGGGTCTATTCCGTAGGTGCGGGATTTTTGGATGAAGGTCTCCGGAGAGAGCCCCAGAACCTCGGCCGCCGCCTCCAAATCCCCGTGGTGGGTGGAGAGGGCCTTGGTGAGGCAGAAGCGCTCCGCCTCGGCCATGAGGGAGTCTATGGGGACCTCGCCATACTTGAAGACGTCCGGGGCCAGGCGCAAATGGACGGGCAGTATGTCCATCACGATGTGACCGCATCTTGAGAAGTTGGCTAAGATAGCCGCCTCGGCCTTGAGTTCTGAGATATTACCCGGCCAGGGGTAGGCCCTTAGGCACTCCATGGCCGATGAGTCTATGCCTATGAAGGGAATGCCCAGGTTTCTGGAGGCCTTGGCCACGTACTCGGTGGCCAAACTCTCTATGTCGTAGCGCATCTCCCGTAAGGGGGGGAGCGAGAGGTTAATCTTAGTGAGCCTCGCGTAGAGGTCTTCCCGGAATATGCCGTTTTCCACGTATTCCGAGAGATTGGCCGAGGACGAGCTAATGAAGCGCACGGCCACGTTCCTGGCGTGCCTTCCGCCAATGGGATAGATGAGGCCTTCTTCCAAGGCCATGAGCACGCTCCTCTGGGCGTTTTTGGTTAGGTACTCTATATGCCTGAGGAAGATGGTACCGTTGTCAGCCAAACCCAGAAGCCCCACCTGGTTACCATCCGCGCTACTCTCTTGCCCAAAGAGGATCCTATCCATCTGGGCCGGCGGCAGATCCGAAAGGGTCACTTTAATGAAGCGGCCGTTTTTCTGGGCGCTCTGGTGGTGGATGTGGAGGGCCAGGGAGGTCTTGTTGGTTCCAGGTTCACCTGTTATGAATATGGGCTCATGGTTCTGGGCCATGTGGGAGGCCGTGGAGAAGACAATCCTCACCTGCTGGTCCCTACTGGTGATGTCGTGAACCGGCTCGTTGCTTTCCCCTTTAACCTGCCTGTCATCTTCCTGGGAGGAGCTGTTGATGAGGATGTAGAGAAAGGGGCTTATTAGCTGGCCTAAAGCCGCCAGGAAGTTAAGATCGCTTTCTTCCAGGGCCCGGTTCCCGTTTTCCATGTAGAGTAGGCCCAAACTGGGGTTATCGCGGTTGTAAAGGGGCGCCATGATGCAGGACTGGTCAATCTGGGCCACGTGGCGGCTACCGGAGTTGAAATCCAGCTCGGTGACTATCCTGGGCCACAGAAGGGCCTCTCCAAGGGAGGTCACCCGGTGGTAGGGAACCTGGCTGATTAAAAGCCTTTTATCCTCGGGATACGACACATAAGATATCTGCCTCAGGCCAGTGGAGGCCCCTGGCCAGAGCATGGAGATGGAGGTGGCGCCCAGGTGCTCAACCAAGAAATTAACAAAGGTAGGCATTATCTCGGACTCCCCAACCGTTAGGAGCACGTGGTTGAGGGCCGTGAGCAGAGATGCCTGGTCCGTGTTGATGGAGGCCGCGGCGTCGCTTCCGGATCTAGCTAGGATATTCTGCTGGGCCTCTGTCACCGAGTTTAGGATCAAGGCCGCCGGGGCCGGGCCGGTCACCAGATCCAGCATAGGGTCAAAGATAAAGATCTCTTGGCCAATCTTTATGCAGTCAAAGGGTTTAAGCTTGGTCTGGATGTTGACTGGAACGTCGTTTACCAAGGTGCCGTTGGTGCTGTCCAAATCGGCGATGAAGTAATAGTCGCCAATCTTGGTAATCTCGGCGTGCCGCCTTGAGGCGATTCTGTCGAACAAAATGAGGTCGCAATCGGAAGAGCGGCCCAATACGGCCTTGTCGTGGAGTTGAAAACGGAACCCCAACCGATCTTCCCGGAAGGCCACAAGTTCAGACATCTAAGATTGATCCTTCCCAAATGCATTGGTAACGGCACCATAACCCCAAGGGTTATTCCAGCGCCTACAAGGAAAACATCCTTGTTATCGTCCCTTAAAAGTATCGAAAAAGCGGAGAAAAGTCAAATCCAGGGCCCTTGTGGCCAATATCTAAG
>JAITJT010000020.1 GCA_031278795.1 Deltaproteobacteria bacterium
TCTCTGGCTTACGAAAACACCTTTGAAGAAGATTACAAGATAGCCTTAAAAGATCTAAAGATGGTCTACTCCATCCGCTCCAAAGACGGTGTGGGGAAAGACGACTACGTGGCTATCGAAAGTTTCAGCCTCAACATAAAAAGCGGGGAGTTCGTCTCCATAGTGGGCCCCTCGGGCTGCGGAAAGTCCACCCTCTTGGACATAATCGCGGGCCTCACCCGGGCCTCGGCGGGTTCCATCCTCATAGACGGCAAAGAGGTGAAGGGCCCGGCCCTGGATAGGGGCATTGTCATGCAGGGCTACGCCCTGTTCCCCTGGAGGACGGTTTCCAGAAACGTGGAGTTCGGGCTCGAGATAAAGGGGATTCCCAAGACCGAAAGGCGCGAGATTAGCCAAAAGTTCATAGAACTCGTGAACCTCACGGGTTTCGAGAACCACTACCCCCATGAGCTCTCGGGCGGCATGAAGCAGAGAGTGGCCATTGCTAGGGCATTGGCCTATGACCCGGAGCTTCTTTTGATGGACGAGCCTTTCGCGGCCGTGGATGCCCAGATTAGGGAGACCCTCCAGGACGAGCTCATGCGCATCTGGGAAAAGACCCAGAAGACCATCATATTCGTCACCCACTCCATAGACGAGGCGGCGCTTCTCGCCAACCGCGTGGTGGTGATGAGCCCCAACCCGGGACGCATCAAGGACGTAATCGAGTGCGACCTCCCCAGGCCCCGCACCAATGAGGAGATGAGGCTCTCGAGGGATTTCGCGCTCATCAGGCAGAGGATCTGGGAGAGCCTCCAGGATCCCTCGCTTTCCTCGGGTAACAATGGAAGCGGAAAGCTAAGGGGCGCATCCGAGCTTCCGCAGATTGAAATTGGTGAATTTTTGTCACAACAGAGCTAAGCGCCCTTAGATATCGCTTTCTGCTCTTAATGATATATAGAAGGCGCGCGCCATATTAGTTAGGCGCGCGTTCCCCTCAAAGCCTGGGGAAGGAAGGATTATTCATGGCATTACAGAAAAAACACACAATATACATTATTGCGGGCGTGGTGGTCCTGGCCCTCATCATAGCGGGCGCAATCAAGGGACGCACCCGGGAGAGTAAGCCCTCAGAGACCTTCACCCCGGCCGCCAGCTCCAAGGGAGTCTCTCCCAACGGAGAGCAGCTGAAAGTCATAAAGACCTACACCAGGCGCGACTGCGCCCTGGCCCCATGGCTGGTCACAGACAAGCTGGGATATTTCGCGGACGAGGGCGTGCAGCTGGTCTTCACCGGAGAGATCCAGCCGCCCCAGAGGGTTCCCTCGATCCTTAACGGGAACAATAATACCGCGGATCTGCACCCCAACGCCCTGGCCGTGGCCATTAACGGAGGCGCTAAGCTCAAAGGTGTGGTTAGGGCCGGAATAGAGCCGGACGAGACTTTGGATCCGGCCTTCAGGCATATGTGGTGGTTCGTGAACCCGGAGAAATACCCCAACGTCAAGTCCTTCGCGGATCTAAAAGACATACCCGGCACCTTGAAGTTCTCAGTGATTGCCACCTCGTCTTGCTCGGATTTCCTGGCCAACAGGATTTTAGACAAATACGGAATCCCCCGGGACAAGGTGGAGTGGGTCACCATGCCTGACGTCCAGGCCATCCAGGCCCTCAAGCAGGGACACACCGACGTGGGAGGGGTTCATCCGCCCTTCTACAAGGGAATGCTAGATGCCGGTCAGCTTAAAGTAGCGGACTCCCTGGATGCCAATCTAAATAATGAGGTGGCTGGCCTGGGATTCTACTTTTTCACAGAAGAATTCATAGCTGAGAACCCGGAGGCGGTGGCTGGTTTCGTGAAGGCCATCAACAAGGGCCAGAAGTGGATAAACGAGAACCCGGAGCAGGCCAGGATCTGGACGGAAGAGGCCATAGGCATACCTGTTTCCGCCAATCACTACTATTCCCAAGAGCTAGTAATCAAAGACGATCAGATAACACCTTGGCTGGAGGATCTGGAGAACCAGGGAGTCATCCCCAAGGGTAAGCTTACGACCTCGGATTTGGTGGTTCACGATTTCGTGGACTCCTAAGATTCCAAGTTTTTCTTAAAATTTATTCCATTCCCCCCAGATGGCGCGGTTCTAATATAAAGCCTGCGCCCGGGCTTGCCCGGGCGCTATCTAAAGGAGACGCGCTTAAGGGTTTCGATAAATAAACATTCCCAAATCATTTCCCCATGAGGAGCATATCCATGGCCATCAAAAAAAACGGCACCGGTAAAACCAACGGCACCAAAAATAGCGCCGACAAGCTTAAGGGCGCCACTACCACCGTTTCCAAAACAAACGGCGGAAAGACTAATGGCGAGGGCCTTCAGGCCGCTAGCCCCAAGGCTAGCGGCGAAAAAGGCCCAAATTCCAAGAAGAAACTCAAGCAGATAGCCGTCTACGGCAAAGGCGGCATTGGTAAGTCCACAACCACCTCCAACCTCTCGGCGGCCCTATCGGATTTGGGTTACAAGGTCATGCAGTTCGGCTGCGACCCCAAGGCCGACTCCACCAACACTCTCAGGGATGGTAGCTACATCCCCACCATTTTGGATCTTTTGCGGGAGAGGGGGAGGGTGGACGCCAGGGACGCCATCTACAAGGGCTACAACGGCATCTACTGCGTAGAGGCCGGTGGGCCTTCCCCGGGGGTGGGCTGCGCCGGAAGGGGCATAATAACCGCCGTGCAGCTCCTCAAACAGCAAAACGTCTATGAGGAGTTAGATCTCGACTACGTTATCTATGACGTATTGGGTGACGTTGTCTGCGGGGGTTTCGCGGTTCCCATTAGGGAGGGTATCGCCCAGCACGTCTTCACCGTGTCCTCGGCGGACTTTATGGCCATATACGCAGCCAACAACCTCTTTAGGGGCATCCAGAAATACTCCAACGCCGGAGGCGCCCTTTTGGGAGGGGTTATCGCCAACTCAGTGTCGTCTGGCTACCAGAAGAGCATCATAGACGATTTCGTGGCCCAGACCGGAACCCAGGTGCTGGAGTACGTGCCTAGATCCATTACCGTCACCCAAAGCGAGCTGGGCGGAAAAACCACCATTGAGGCGGCCCCGCACAGCGATCAAGCGGAAATATACCGCTCGCTCGCCAGAAGGGTGGAGGCCCACGAGATCTCAACCACCCCTAGGCCCCTGGATGCCCAGGAACTAAGGAGCTGGGCCGCCAAGTGGTCGGAGCAGATCCTGGCGGTGGAACGCGGCGAGGTGACCTCACCCGGGGCCCAGATCTGATATCCCTAAATATTTAGCAATAACCAATGCTTACTGTATATGACTAAAGTCTCTTTTCGCGTGATGATCAAGGCAAATTTAATAAATTGGCTTAAGGCCTCTTCTGTTCAGCTGAACAGCTGATCAGGCGTATGGGTTACATGGTGGAGGGAAACGAATTTTTAAAACCTTTTTAGCTTCCATTGGCTTAGGTTTCAGTATTTTTACCTCTAAGACTATAAAAAAATAAGTGCTACAACTTTATTTTTATTAGAGTTCTTGCAAATACGCAGCAAGGTTTTTCAGGGAGAATGACATAGGTCATTGTCTAAAAAATGCTGTTATCTAAGGAGAGCCTTTTGGAGCGCTTAATTTGAAGCAGCACTGATTTTTGCTTCTATTTGTCTTAGTTTTTTTCACTTAAGTTTATGTTTTCGGTTTTTTTATTTTCGCTCTAGTTTATATTTTCGGTTTTTTTATTTTCGCTTATGTTTATGTTTTCGGCTTTTTTGCCTTTGTTCAAGTTTATGTTTTCGGTTTTTTGTTTTCGATTTAGTTTATGTTTTCGGTTTTTTGTTTTCGCTTAAGTTTATGTTTTCGGTTTTTTTGTTTTCGCTTTAGTTTATATTTTTGTTTTTTTGTTTTCGCTTAAGTTTATATTTTTGTTTTTTCGAAAAGACACAAGATAAAAAAAGTCATAGTCTAAGACGCGGGACGAACCCGCGCCAATATCCAAGGGGAGAAACACAATGACACTAGATTCCCACACGAGGGTGAACCCTGACGACATAAACCTAGATGCCCCCACGTCACCCACGAGGGAGCAGAGGGCCAACGGGATAACGTCGTTCCATGGGAAGGCATCAGAGCTGGTGGAGCAGGCCAAGAAAGGCGAGCTCCGCAACTGCGAGAGGAACTTCCAGCAGAACTCCGGCTGCCTCCTAAACTTCTACCTGACGGTGAGGGTTGCGACCAT
>JAITJT010000025.1 GCA_031278795.1 Deltaproteobacteria bacterium
GGAGGCGATGCACTAACCCTGGTTGTGTCCCTAAAACCGGTGCCAGCGAAAGATAGCACCGGAAGACCACCTTTTTTTAAGGCGGTCCCCGAGAGTGCGGTAGCCGAAAGATAGGGCAGGTGGCTTATGAGGGAGTATATCTCGTCATGTTCAGCCGGGCTTAGAACCTGGATGTTACAATCCAGGAGCTCATGGAGGGCCTTGAGCCTCCCAAAAAGCTCTTTTTGCCTGTGTCCAAAGCGCTCGTCAGGGGTGAGAATGAAGAGGCAGCCTCGCATGAGGTCCCCGGAGGAGTTGGAAAATCCTGCCACTTCCTTCCCGGCAATGGGGTGCCCCCCGCAATAGTTTAGATTTGCGGCTAGCGCCGCCTCATTGGTGGCGGCTTTGGTGCTCCCGGAGTCCGTCACGGCGCAGCTAATATTTCTGCGGCCCATCTCCTTTATCATCTCGATATTTCTATGAACCGGCATGCACAGGTAAATAAGATCCAAATCTATATCCAAAAATTCACTCAGACTGCCGGTTACTCTTTTGAAGCGTCGAATCTTTTTTGCCTGTTCCAAAGTGGCGGAATCGGAGTCATAGACATTGATTTCCAGCCCGTCAAGGGGCGAAAAGGCCTTGGCGAGAGAGCCGCCGATTAGTCCTAGTCCGGCTATTCCCATGCGGTGAAAAGGTAGTCTTGGGGGTAATTTAAATTTTGGCATGGGTTATACTTAGTTAAATTATAATTTTAGATAGATGTCTTCAAGAAAAAGGCTTCAGTTCCAGCATTTATCCAAAATCAGGCCTAAACGATAACTATTGCCGGAAGTTTCCAAACTCCTGCCCTGGAATAAGCTCTGTGTCAAAAGCTTAGCTTCAGAGGGTCATCCGTCTAATATGAGGTAAGGTCTTCTGCTGGAAAAATCTAGTTAATTTGGGCTATTATAGCACATCAAAAAAAGTGGCAGTGGTACTTATGCCCAAAATAAAAAAGGCTATATAAGGAACAATTATGAGTAAAGCTAAGACCAATCAGGCTAGGATATTGTACTCCAATATGCAGCTGGAAAACCTCGCCAAGGCCGACATTCCCACCCAGGCGCAGGCCATGGGTTTCCCCTTGGATGAGACCTCCACCAAGGCCAAGGCGCGTTTCCTGGGCCGCGACTACCTCATAGATAACAGCGGTGTCACTGCTGAGGACGGAAGGTTCGTGACGGTGGATACCATTAGCGTTTTATCCCATTACCTCTGCTCCCAGGGAAGGGGGGATATTTCAGAGGATTATCTTCCCATCGGCCGCCTCACCGGTATCGCTTCTGGGGCATCGGCCGGAACAAGCCCTAGCGATCAGCTCTCCAAGCCCCTGGGGGACAAGTTTGGAGATGACTATGAGGCCTTCAAAAAGGCGGCCCTGTCCGCAGGGATGCGCCACGTGGGACTGAGCCCGGCCGGCGCCCAGAGCTTTATTTTGGAGGATCTCCAAAAAGTGCCGGTGAAGATTGATTTTTTTGAGGCCGATGAGGAGTTTGACAGTGAAATCAAGTTCCTCTTCAACGCCGCGGCCAATCAGTTCGTGAGCTATGAGTTCCTGGAGATCTTAACCATGTGCATGGTCGTGGATCTGCTCATGAGGGCAGGGCTGATTTCAGACCCCGAGGACTGCGAAAGTTCCTTCATCTAGGGATCATTCCTGGTCCCAGGACATTTTATTTATGAGATCAAGTGCCTCTTTGAGGGGAAGTCCTATGACATTGGAGTAGCTTCCATCAACTCTCTCCACTAGGATTGCCCCGTAGTCCCCTTGTATGGCGTAGGCTCCGGCCCTTTCTTCAGCCTCCCCTGTGTCCACGTAGGCGTCTATCTCATTGTCCGAGAGCACTCGGAAGCGCACTTGGGTGCGAACCAGTCCGCTTTTAACGGCTTTGTGGGTTTTCACCGCAAAGCCGGTAAAAACTACATGAACCTGGCCGGAGAGCGTTTTCAGCATCTCCTTGGCCTCTTTTTGCCCCGCTGGTTTCCCCATTATTTTGGAGTCAATTTCAACGATTGTATCTGCCCCTAAAACCAGCGCCAGGGGACTATTAGCGGCGACGGAGGAGAACACCTTTTCCGCCTTTTTAAGTGCCATCCGTAAAACGTATTTTTCAGCAGTCTCTCCAACCATCTCGCTTTCATCTATGTCAGCTGGGACAATCTTAAATTTTAATCCCGCTTTCTCAAGCATATCAATGCGTCTCTGGGAGCCCGAGGCAAGATAGATGTCCATATAGTACTCTTTTCACGATTTGATTTTAGATTTCGCTGTTATTCACAATCCAAAAAAGACAGAGGCGTTTGCAAAGGTAAGATTCGCTACCTCTTCTTCCTCCATCTCCCAGAGCTTGGCTATGGCCTTAATGTGGTAGGGAAGATAGGATGGCTCGTTGCGCTTTCCCCTGAAAGGAGTGGGCGCCAGATAAGGGGCATCGGTTTCGATCATAATCCTTTCCCTTGGTAGATCCTTCACGGCTCTGTGTAGAACTTTGGCATTTTTATATGTCACGACTCCAGGGATTGAGAGATAGGCGCCAAGATCCAGATAGGCCTTAGCCTCCTCGTAAGTGCCGCTGAAGCAGTGGATGAGGATGCCGCTGAGGCTGTTTTTATGGCTTTCCAGAACGCTAAAAATTTCCTTAAAGGCCTCGCGGGAGTGAATTATTATGGGCTTTTGAACCTCCTCGGCTATGCCAATTAGCTCGGAGAAGACTTTTTGCTGCACGTCCCTAGGAGAGTGATCCCGGTAGAAATCAAGCCCAATTTCCCCGAAACCTACAACTTCTTTTGTAAGTGCCAGTCTTTTAAGCTGGATGTAGTCGTCTTCCGTGATAAGCGAGGCGTCATGGGGGTGCCAGCCAACGGATGCGTAAAAGCCTGGATATTTTCTAGCCATTTCCACGCAAATCTTGGAGCTTTCAGTATCAATACCTATGTTTATGAGCCTTTCCACCCCTGTGTCTCTAGCTCTTGTTATAACCTCGTCTAGGTCGGGTTCAAAATCGGGGAGATAGAGGTGGGTATGTGAGTCGAAAATTTTCATGGTGGAGTAAATCCATTAATAGCTTTGAAGAATTGACAGAGTATGTCTATCTATGTAGATATATTATGAATGTTTTTTGTATTTTCAAAAAAGTAATGTTGACCTTTGCTCAATGATTTCATTAGCCAGATCTAAGATTGTTTCAGCCAGAATGTCCTCATCTAATTTTCCATCTATGTACAACACATTGGGTAGATTTATCGCATTAATGATATCATTCACTTTGCTTAAGAAATTTTTTTCTTCGAAGACTTCAATATTTTTCCTGGAGTTCTTGATTCTTTGGAGGGCTGTGTTCACGTCTATATTGAGCACAATAATTAGATCCGGCCAAGGGAACTCCCGGTTGTCCTTCATGATAGCGTCAAGAGATATTCCCAGTGCCCCCTGATAAGCCAAGTTACTTACAATGTAGCGATCCAAGATGACTATTTTTCCACTATTCAAAGCCGGAATAATGTTATGTTTCAGATCCCACTCGCGATCTTGGATAAAGAGTCTGTGTTCCAGAAGTGGTCTGTGCCTCTCTGAGAGGGCCATTTTACGGATAATTTGGCCGAATTGGCTCTCGGTTGGTTCTCGTAGCAATACCGCCTCATTACCAAGTGACTCCGCCAGGCGCCTGGCTTGGGTGCTTTTTCCGCTTCCATCTACGCCTTCAAAGCTAATGAAGACGCCATGGCCACTTTTGAGACTGTTATCTTTTGGATTTTTGATTTTATGTTTTGTGATCATTTCAGCCAGAAAGGTGAAGAATACTCTCGTGTAGGTGGTGAAAAGATTGGGAAAATCAGTGAAAAAAGAAAGGAGAAAAAAGCCTAAAAATTGTTTTTAGGATTTTTTCTCCTTTGGGCTTACATATTTTTTTAGCTTATTGAGGTATGAGGTTGAAGGGTTTTTGCACCGTAACTGATTTGGTTTGATCTAGATTGTCGATCATGGTGATTTGAAGGATATATGAGCCAGCCGGAAACTGGCTCATATTGATGGTCATGGTCTGCATTTTCTCAGTTATAAAGGTACGGTAGCCACTGTGCTCGTAGGGGCCGATGTTGCTTCCTCCGCCAATGGGTTTTCCGGTTTTGTCCAGTATCTCAAACGACCAGCTGAGGGAATTGGTGTACGTTCCGTCAGGGCCAAGGCGCTGGGTGTAGCCGATTGGCTCGCAGTAGAAAATGAGGAGCTCTGAGGAGGTGAAGTTTTCACCGACCTTGGGTTTGTATGTGCCAAAATACTCAGGCTCTTCTGAAACAAAGGCCGCGTTCCTTAGGCCTAGGGGGCTGAAGTTCCAAATAGCCTGCTGCGCCTGAAACAAGGCCTCCAGGGCCGTGAGGTTGTCGCCCCTGATATGGGCTTCCTGGGCCTTCTGGAGGGACGCCATGGCATCGGGAGTTTGAGGGTTCCCCGCTTGGGCGTTCGCGGCATCTGGTGCGGGCGCACTTTGCGCCTGGGCAAAGAGGGGAGAGGCCCCTACCAGAAAGAAGATGGCAAATAAGCTGAGAAAAAGTTTTGTCATGTTTTGCACCAAAATCAAAAACATTTTGGCGGGTTTATTTGTCGAAACTAACCGCTCCAGTGGAGATGTCATAAACCCCGCTCACTATCTTAACGTGATTGGTCTTAACCGCCTCAGCTATGATAGGGCTAAGTTTGACCAGCTGATCCCTAAAGTACACGGAAGAGGTGGCAATGGCTGCCTCCAGCCTTTTTTCCTCTGGAAGCTGCTCCACAAGTTTGGCCACCGGGCTAAGCTGCTGGAGAAGTGCTCCCAGGTTCCCAGGAACCTCTCCGCCGTCAACAGCCGCGGTGACAGCCCCGCACTGGGTATGGGCTAAAACCATGATGATGGGTACGCCTAAGTGATCCACAGCGTACTCTATGGAGCCCAGCTGGTCAACCCCCGGAACCGCTCCGGCGACCCTGATGGAGAAGATGTCCCCAAAACCCATGTCAAAGATGTCCTCTATGGGCGCCCTGGAATCAGAGCAGGACAGGATGATGGCCAGGGGGAACTGCCCCTCCTTGGCCAGCTTCTGTTTGACGTCGGGAGTTAGGTTGGGGTGGGTGAGATTTCCCTGGACGACCCTTTCGTTTCCATCCTTGAGGGCTTGGAGAGCCGTGTCCGCCGTCCATGGGTTTGCGGCGTGCGTGCCATGGTCATCATCCGCTATGGCCATGGAGGAAAAACCAAAGCCCATAGTAGCCAGGCAGAAGGCGAAGATGAGGCCAAGTATGAAATTCTCTGAAAAACTTAGATTAGTGAACATAACAGCACCACTTTTTGTTGAATTACATTTACTGTAACGTTTAGGCCAATTTTGGATGAACTGGCAGAATGAAGTTAGGATTTATAAAAAAAAGTTTAAGTTGAGTCGGTACAAATTTTTAATACACTTTATGGCGTTTATTGGTGGGAGGCAGAAAGCTTATCGTTTACGTTCGCGTTTCCGCCCAAGAAAAACACAAAAAAACTTACGCCGAGGAATTTAGGGATTTGCCATCCTTAAAATTATACTTAAAAAGTCCTGCATAATCCAGCTGGGGCTATTTTTTTTGAGTCTTGGAGTGAAAAGTAATTTATACTATATGTGTGCAAAATAATAAAAACGATACTTTATATTGAAGAAGCAGCCTAAGCTAGATGCGGTGTGACATAGTAGATAGCTACTAAATGTTGTGTGGTTTGAGGGAAGAACTGTTGCCCATAGCTGAAAGAGGTGAACAACATGAATTTGCTTATGAACTTTGACTGATAGAGAAGAAGCTCAATCCATAGCTAATACATATAGGCCTCAAACACCCAGTAGTCTTTTGGAGAGCGCCATGGCCTGGGGAGATGGCTTAGAGCCATCCAGCATGCGGGCAAGTTCCTCCAATCTCTTATCCAGGCTGAGTTCTGATACCGAGGTGAGGGTTCTCTCGCCTTCTGGATTTTTTTCAGCCAGGAAATGGCGGCCTTGGATGGCCGCCATCAATGGCTGGTGGGTGATGACAAAGATCTGCTGGCGGGTAGCCAGTTCGGCCATCTTGGTGGCGACGGCCTCAGCCACGGCTCCGGAGAGGCCGGAGTCTATCTCATCAAAGACCAGGCTCTGGTCTGAGTGGGGTTCCTGGGCGGTCTTGAGGGCAAGCATCACTCTTGAGAGCTCTCCTCCTGAGGCTATGCGGGAGAGGGGCTTGAGCCCCTCTCCCGGGTTGGGACAGAAGAGGATGGTGACACTGTCGCCGCCCTTGGGGCCGCAGTCGCTTCCCAGGCTCTCCTCAGCTAGCAGTTTCACGTCTATCTTAAGCTCCAGCTTTGGAAAACCTAAGACCATGAGTGTATCTTTAAGGTGGCTGGCAAGCTTCTCAGCAGACTTTAGCCTTGCATCATGCAGCTTAAGGGCGGAAGTTTTGGCAGCAGCTGAAAGGGATTTAAGTTGTTTCTCCAAATTTAGCTTGTCCAGGCCAAGCGTTTCAAGACGGGTCAAGGCATCGCTCAACTCTTTCTGGCGTTTGAGGACGTTTTCCAGGGTAGGGCCGTATTTTCTTTTGAGACGGGAGAGGAGCGATAGTCTTTCCTCGGCCTCGTCCGTCTTGAAATCGCCGCTTTTTTTAGTTCTGAGGTAGCTTTTTAGATCTTGAGCCAGGGCAGAGGCCTCTTCTGAGAGGCCTCTGGCTGTCTCATAGCTTTCTTTCAAAGCATCATCTAAGGCTGATGCCTTGTCGAGTAAGCTTCTCAGCCTATCGGCCTTGGACATCAAGCCCTCATCACCATAAAGAAGGTTAAGGGAGTCATCTAGAAGGGAGAAGAGCCTTTCATTGGTCTTGGCCTGGTTCTTCTTCTCCAGAAGCTCATCATCCTCGCCTGGCCTGGGGTTTACCTTTTTTATCTCCTTTAGCTGATACTCATAGAAGTCTTTCTTTTCAGTGCCGTCCTGGATTTCAGCCAAGACCTTCTCAAGCTCGTCTTTGGCCTGCTCCCTGGCTCTGTAAGCCTTCCCAATCTCGCTTAGTAGCTCTCTGTGTTTGCCGAAGGCATCTAAGAAATCCAGCTGCTTGCCGCTGTTGAGTAGAGTCTGCTGGTCATGTTGGGATGAGATGGCCAGGAGTTCCTCTCCCCATTTGGCCAGCTGAGCTAAAGTTATCATGGAGCCGTTCAGATAAGCCTTGGAACGGCCACTGGGTAGAACGACTCTCTTCAGTATGACTTCATCGCTGGGGCTCAAACCCTGAGACTCAAAGAGAGGCGCGAAGGCCTCGTGGTCCTCCAGGCAGAAGAGAGCCTCCACGGTGAGCTCGTCCGCCCCTTTCCTGACAATGTCAGCTGAGGTCTTGGAGCCCCTGAGGAGGCCCAGGGCCCCGGCGAGGATGCTTTTGCCCGCGCCCGTTTCTCCGGTTAGTATATTGGCGCCTGGCCCAAAGGAGAGGCTGAGCCTCTCTATCAAGGCAAGATTTTTGACCTGGAGTTCAGAAAGCATAAAATACCTGGGAAAAGTGGCAATGTTTGCCCTAGTGAGGGATTAAAGTGAAGTTTAGTGGAAGTTTTGAGACAGATTAAAAGAAGATGTATATATATTAAAAATTATAATCCACGATACAATTTACGGGATTTTTTTTCAAGGATTTTTTGCGAAGGTAAAAGTGGAGGGGGTGGAGCCTGACTTAATCAGCTGAAGTCACGCGCAGGACTTCTTGGATGGTGGTTAGCCCGGCCAGCATTAAATCAAGGGCGTTTTCGCGTAGAGTTATCATTCCTTCGTTTCTAGCCATGGCTTTTACCGAGAGGGCGTTTTGGTTTCCATGTAGTATAGCGTCTTTCATGGCGTCTGAGAAAGGCATTACCTCAACGGTAGCCACCCGGCCTAGATAGCCCGTGTTGCGGCAGGTCTCGCAGCCGCGACCGTGCTTAAGAGTTAGATCTCCGTGGGTTATGAAGCCAAGATCCAGCGCGGTCTTAGCTGTTAAGACAAACTCATCAATGCAGTTGGGGCAGATGCGCCTCACCAGGCGCTGGGCCATAATACCCACAACGGTTGAGGATACCAGGAAGGGCTCAAGACCAAGTTCCACCAGACGAACTACAGCCGACGGGGCGTCATTGGTGTGGAGGGTCGAGAGAACCAGGTGGCCGGTGAGGGCCGCCTGCACGGCGTTTTCCGCGGTCTCCTTGTCGCGCATCTCACCAACCATAATAATATCCGGATCCTGACGGAGGATGGTTCTAATGATGCTCCCAAAGGTTATACCTACTTTGGGTTGTACTGCTATCTGGTTGAACTCCTCATGCACCATCTCGATAGGATCTTCTATGGTGGTGACATTCACCTCAGAGGTGGCAAGTTGCCTCAAGGTGGAATAGAGTGTTGTGGTTTTACCGCTTCCCGTGGGGCCTGTCACAAGAATTATTCCATGGGGATGGGCGGTAAATTCCTGCCATTTCTTGTAATCCTCGTCGTTATAGAACATGGTTTTAAGATCCAGAAACAGGGCCTCTGGATCTAAAATACGCATAACCACCTTTTCCCCAAAGGCGACGGGCACCGTGGAGACACGAACCTCTGCTTCGGCATTCTTGTGGGCAATCTTAATGCGGCCGTCCTGCGGTCTTCTTCTTTCCGCTATGTCGAGTCTTGATATGGTCTTTATACGAGAGACGATTGCCGGATGGATGACCATAGGTAGCTTGTACATTTCATGGAGCACCCCGTCAAAGCGCATTCTCACAAGGAGATGTTCTCTCTTGGGTTCCAAATGTATGTCTGACACGCGGCCCTCAAAGGCCTCGGCGAAGAGCAGGTCGATTAGGTTCTTGATATGCTGGTCATCGTCCTTGATTTCCGAGGCGCTTTTAAGCTTAACGTATTGCTCCAGATTGGAGACATCCACCCCCAGCCTGCTCCCGCCCAAAAACTGTCCTGTTGCGCCCCTCACGGAAGAGCCAAAGGCGTAAATCTCCGAGAGGATTTTCTTCAGGTTGGACTGGCTCATGATGACCGGCACCACGGGGTGACCTGACACCCGGCGCACGTCATCTAAGATGTTTTGGGAGAATGGCTGGCGCACCCCCACCTGGAGGTTGGAGCCCTCAAAACCCAAGGGCAGGATTAAATGGCGGGATGCGAATGTCTGGGGCAGGAGCTTGGTGATGAAGTCAATATTTAGCTCTCTTTGCTCCACCCGGCGGTAGGGCAACCCGCTGGACTGGGCCATAATATGGGCCAAGACCTCATCGTCAATGAACCTTCCGTCAGCTGCCCCCACCAGGGGGATTTTCAGGCTGATGATAAAGTCCAGTGGGTCGGTTATGAGGGCTGCTGGGTCGGAACCGCCACCCCTCTGGCGTGGACGCCTGGAGCCGGCCTCTATTGATTTTTGGTAGTCAGTAGTTATGCTGTCCGCCTGCTTCTGGCCAATGAGCCCCACCGAGAGCAGGAGGTTCAGCAAATACTCCAGGGTAAATTTCCCGCCAGGGGTTTGAGCCATCAAAAATCCTTTCCCGAGGCCTTATCCCCGGCGGGGTCAAATCCTTGTCTTTCTCATTTTTGTGCTTAGAGTAAAAGACGCCCTGAAGGGTGCTCCCAGACAAAGTATACCTGATAGGCCCTTTCTCCTCAAATTTCAAGACTCTACGACTATCAAAGCATTTGTGATATTATTGAGAGGTTTTTTACGTTATCAAAGGCTACAAATGTAAACTTTTAGCCTTAAATTTAGTTTTCAAGGTTATAATGGAAAAGGTGGGAATTGTTATAAGTAGAGTTTTGTGCGATTTTTCCGCCAATGGCCATTTTCGGAAAATGTCTTATTGATGGCTTTCCCACTAATTAAAACTGCTATAGTTCTGTGCAAATTTAAGCCGCAGCATGAATTTAAGGACGTAATAGATGTTAAATATAATGGATGAGGCAATCCTCACTGCCTGGAATTCCGCCAGGACTGGCGGTTCTGTGCTCCTGGCAGGATATGAATCTGGTTTAGTGAACCGGGCTAATGGTAACAAGGAGGAGACTGATTATCCGCTCATGGCCGAACAGGCCATCCTCAAGCTCATAAGCGAGGCCTTCCCAGATCACCGCATTCTCTCAGCCGGCCGAGGAGATCAAGTGCTTAGCGCCAGTGGTAGCTCCCCTGTCTGGTATGTAAACGCCTTAGACGGGGACTTCAATTATAGACGGAATAGCCCCTTCTTTTCCATCTCCATTGGTTTGTTGAGCCATGACGAAAAAGGCAGGTTGAGGCCGCTTTTGGCGGTGGTTCTAGCCCCGGCCCTGATGGAGATGTTCTGGGCAACCCTGGGAGGAGGGGCCCATTACTGCCAGCAGGTTCCAGGCATTGGCCTCACGGATGGCCCCATCTCGGTGTCTGATACCGGAAGAGCCGAAAGGGCTGTAGTGAGAACCCATATATTCCAGGACTCCAAACGGGAAAAAGGGGACTCTGAGCGGGAGAGCCGCATCCAAAGCGAGGTGATGTCCTTCTCCAAGGAGGCCTCGGCCTCTTTGAACCTGGCATACGTGGCCGCGGGACGCGCCGATGCTTTCTACTCCACCAAGCTATCCCCCTTGAGCGCGGTTCCAGCCACCCTTCTGGTGACGGAGGCTGGCGGCGAGGTGAGCGACTACCAGGGGAAACCCTACAGCCTCAATGACAATTTTGAGATTCTGGCTAGCAACCGTCTCCTCCACGAGCGGCTTCTGGAGCTCCTGGGCCGGTCGGATGGCCAAAAGGCCATGCTCTGCTGAGAGGCAGCTTCAATTATAGTTACCGTGTAGATCTTTTTATGAAAACAGCCGGATAGGTATCCGGCTGTTTTCATGATCGTTTTAAGTTTTTTGCAAGAGCACAGACCTTGCTAGAGCTGTCTCATGGACGATATTGGTATCCATACACTTCGAAAATTTATTCTTTTTAAGTTCCTTGAATTATATGAATCTTTGTTAGCGCTGATATAAAAGGAAACAGAAAGTCGCTCCACATAAAGCAACTTCTAGCCTTAAGGAGACGAGTTAGGCCTTAGAAGCCGAGTCCCAGGCCCGCCAGCTCATCGCCCACCAGGATGCGGTCGATATCCAGGAGGATTTTAACGCCTTTGCCGATTTTGGCCATGCCCAAGATGTACTCGGTGTTGAGGCGGGAACCAAAGGCGGGAGCCGCTTCTATCTCGTCAGCCTTGATGTTGACTACCTCAGACACGTAGTCGACCACTATGCCGATGTGGATGAATTTACCGCCTTCTGTCGCCACGTCAACCACGATGATGCTGGTCTTTTCCGTGTACTCAGTCTCTGACATGTTGAACTTGAGGCGGAGATCCACCACTGGGATGACCTTGCCCCTCAAATTAATCACGCCTTTCACATAACTGGGGGTCTGAGGGACGGTGCGGATGGGCATCATGCCAATGATCTCGCGAACCTTCAGTATGCCAATGCCGTATTCCTCGGATGCCAGAGAGAAGGTGAGGAATTTTCCTTCCTGACCAGCGGCCCTGCCCTTGTTTTGTTCAGGTTGGGTTTTTGATGAACTGGCGTTACTCATAGTACTCCATTCCCTTCAGGCTGCAATTAGTGGTAATTAAGGCGAATTATTTAGCTTTTCAAAAGCAAGGTTACAAAATTACTGACTTACCGCACTCAGACGGATATTAAAATATTAACAGATAGGGGGAAAAATATCAAAAAAATATAATCACGAGCAGGCAAGATCTGTAAAAATTTTTATGCCTCAAGCCTTTGGAGAAAAATAGGGAAAGATGCCATAAAAATGACTATATGTTGTTGGTCTTTTTGATTTTATGCGATAGAAAGCGCTTTTTAGACTGATCTAAACAGCAGAACTATATTATAACTAAACAGATATAACTATGCTTTAATATGCTTATTGTATTTAAAAGATTGTAAATTAGAGATTTTAGATATGATGCGAAAATCTGGGTCTTGGTAAAATTTTGATGGATTGAAAACGGGCGGCCATTGGCCGCCCGTTTAATTCGTGCAGCTGAGATTGCACTTTTAAAAGTGCGAAACTGCGGGCAGGTTTCATGCCTCTAGAGAGTGGGGCCTCCTATCTGGCGGTTGCAGGCGCAGAGGGCTCCGGTCTGGAGGGCATCGAGTATTCTCAGGGCCTCCTCCGGGTTGCGGCCAATGTTCAGCGGGTTCACGGTAATGTGCTTGATGACGTTTTCCGGGTCAATGATGAAGGTGGCCCGGAGAGGCACCCCAGCCTCCTTGTCCCGGATGCCCAGCTGGTCTATTAGGCTTCCCGTGGGATCTGAGAAGGAGTAGTGGTTGAGCTTGGTGAGATCCTTGTGGTCGCGGAGCCAGGCGAGCTTCACGTACTCGTTGTCCCCATTGCCGCCCAGAAGAACCGCGTTCTTCGCCTCGAATTCCTTCATCAGCTTGGCGTAGCCCACTATTTCGGTGGGACAGACAAAGGTGAAGTCTTTTGGGTAAAAATAGATTATTTTCCATTTGCCGGGGAAAGAGGTCTCGGTAAAAGGCATGAAGGCGGATTTACCGTCTTCGTTATCGAGGTTGAACCCAGGCAAAACTGCGGTTGCTGAAAAGCTTTCTAGCTTGTCACCTATGGATTTCATGTATGCTCCTTGGTTTAATTCGTTCCCCAAAAGGGGTAAGGGATATCCCTTAGGTTAGTTGTCTCCCACTTGATTTTATGTCTTTTGACCTCGATTTTGGGAAAAGTACGAGGATTTGATGATCTTAGCACAGCTTTCGGGACTTGAAAAATTCTAGTGGAAAAATTTTAGCTTGTCAAAGAGTATGGGCAAATTTTGCGAAATGTTTTAACGCTTTCATTTGGGCAGGGGTTTTTGGCCCCAGACAAGCATGGTGGAACCAAAGGTGTAGGTCTGGTACTCCACGCCCTTAAAGCCGGCATCCAAAAGCTCGTCCACAATTATAGCAGGGTGGGGGAACTTTATGATGGAGCGGCTGAGATATGTGTAGGCCTTGTTCTGGCTCTTAAAAAGAAAGCCAGCCAAGAGCGGGGTGATTATCTCCAGATGGAAGCGGTGGATGGGGGCGGTTAAATCCCTGGGGTCAAAGAATAGCTCTAGCACCAGGAAACGGCCGCCCGGCTTTAACATTCTGTATACCTGCTTATAAAGCTGCTCCCGGCGGCTGAGGTTCCTGAGACCAAAGGAGATGGAAACCGAGTCAAAAATGGAGGACTCGAAAGGTGGCTCGCAGGCGTCGCCTAGGATGAGATCGACCTCGTCATTGGGGTAGTTCTTGTCCAGCTTATGCCTGGCAATCTTCAGCATGGATTCTGAAAAATCCAGCCCGGTGAGCTGGGCGTAGGGCCAGACAGTCCGGGTCGCCAAGAGCTGATCGCCGGAACCAGTCGCCAGATCCAGAAAGTTGCCAGGATAATCACGGGCCATAAGGCGGCGGGCCAGGGCCTCGCGCCAGAAGATGTCCCTGCCAAAGCTTAGGAACCTATTAAGCATGTCATAGCGGCTGGAGACGCTATTGAACATGTTTTTTAGTGTTTGCGGGTTAATTGGGTTATAGCGTTCAAAAATTTTGTCTGGCATGGGACTCAAAGGTTTTGTTATCAAGCAGATCTTAAATCAATATCAATAGACAAATATAATAAAATGAATCAATATATAGTATTATAAGGAAAGCGTGGCTTGTAACAAGTTTTTTGTAAAATATTTCACATCTTGGAAACTATTTTTTTATCTTTGTTTTGCAAAAAGTATAAAAAGACGTGGTGAAGTTTTATGTTTCGAAAGGTTTGTAAGTTATTGAAAGAAATTAGCTAATAGCCCGGAAGTTTTGTTTATAGGTGTCAACACACAAGTTTTTGAAAGGATAAAATATTGTTTGACCGTGAAAAAAATTTTTATACAATAAAAAAAAAGACACAAGAACAATACAGCCAAATAATTGAGATTGCTTAGAAATGCAATAATATTTTGCCTTTTGTCTAAGATAGAAACAAAATTATTGTGCTGAAACGAAATTAAAAGCTCTGGAACTTAAGTGACTGAGGTGAAAGGACTTTAGACTAGATCTTTTTCCAAGAACTGCTTAACCTGCGTCATATTTTCCATGACCCAGGTGGCGCCAGCCTGGAACAGTTCATCCTCCGGAACCCCGCCTTGGGTCATGCCAATGGCGCGCACACCCGCCGCCTTGGATGACTGCATGTCGGAACGGGAGTCCCCCAAGAAGATGGCTGAGGCCGGAGAGGTGTTCAAGTGTTTTAAGACCTCCTGGATTATGTCTGGCTCAGGCTTGGGGCGAATGTCTCCACATGCGCCAACGACAGTGTCAAAGTAGCAGCCAATGCCAAAGGAGGCGATATCGAGCCAGGGATTTTCCCTGTTGGTGGCGACAGCCATGAGGTACTGGCGGGACTTGGCGTACTTTAACAGCTCAAGGGCATCGGGGAAACACTTGGTCTCGGCGTTCACCTCTGGCTGGACGTTTTTCAAAAAATATGGGTACCACTGTGGATCCAAATGCCCAAAGATGGCTTTCCAGAATTCCTCCGTGGTGAGGGCGATATTTTTGAGAACAGTCTCCTCATTGGTTTCTGGCAAGCCAAAGTGTCTGGCCAACTTGTTGACACCACGCAGACAGGGTTGGAGAGAGTCAAGAAGGGTAAGATCTAGATCGAAAATTAATGTAGTAAGCATTGTTTAATGTGTATGGCCTCATAGAGAGCCGGTGTGGTTAATGAGACCCAAGAGGTCTTCATGGTAAAATGATGCCGGAAACAAGTATCCGTTGGAACCGACACTAAAAATATACCAAAAATAGAGCTAATAGGCAATCTTTGAACCTCGTCAGCCGCCCATGTTTTTGCCCTTTAGAAATTTTGTAAGGGAAAGAGATAGTGAATGAGTTGTTAGCACATAGCCCTATGTCACAAATGGTATGACTATTGAAGTTTTTTTCAGGGCGCATATAGTTCACTTTCTTGTAAGGAACGCGTGTGATTAAGTCTTCAAGCTTTTATTAATAGTATGTAAATTCGAAAATTTAATAAATATGAATATGCAATTATATATTTAAACAGTTAATTATATAGAGTTGGAAAGACACATAGTCGCTGCTTTGGAAAAGGGAGAATTTCTTTTTTAGCGCCCCATTATGTAGCCAAAATCAGAGATCAATGCCTCTAAATCCGCTGTAGAGGAAAATTTGATCTTTATTTTGTATCTTTGGTGTGTTAAATTAAATTTGCATAAAAATAAAATTTTCTTTAGGCAGGAAGAGTTTCTCCCCCAGCAATATTAAAATTTAAATAATAATGATTGTAATTCTTACAGGCGCAGGTATAAGCCAGGAGAGTGGCATCCCAACTTTCAGGGACTCTGGAGGCCTATGGGAAAATTATAATATTGAAGATGTCGCAACTCCCACAGGTTTTCGCAAAAATCCCCCACTAGTTCAGAAATTTTATAATCTGCGCCGTGCTGAACTCCTTTCGGGGAATATCCAGCCAAATCCTGCCCACCTGGCGCTCGCGAAGTTGGAAGATAAAGCAAAAGAGGAAGTATACCTGGTGACACAAAATGTAGACGATCTGCACGAGAGAGCCGGCTCCAAAAATGTTGTTCACATGCACGGAGAGCTCTTAAAGTCCAGATGCCAAAATTGTGGAAGTATCTTTATTCAAAAAGAGGATTTGTCTGTAGAGTCCATCTGCTCTGATTGCGGGGCTAAGGGCTCCTTAAGACCTCACGTTGTTTGGTTTGGAGAGATGCCGCTTTTTATGGATGAGATTCATGACGCGCTCATGAGGGCGGATACTTTTATTGCCATCGGGACCTCTGGAGTGGTTTATCCTGCTGCTGGCTTTGTGCGGAGCACAAAAGCCAAGAGAAAGATTGAGATCAACCGCGAGAATTCTTCGGTTTCAGAGTTCTTTACAGAAAAACTGACTGGAAAGGCAAGTGAGGTAGTTGTCTCACTTGTTGACAGTCTTTTATCAACAAATCAAAGATAAAATGCTTTTTTATGGAATCTTAATTTTTTTAGCAGTATAAACCATAAAAATTGAGACAGAGTTTTTACATTATATAGATTAGTGCTTGTGTTGAAATAAATTATTTTGTCGGCATTATTTACTACTTTTTTCCTGATTTTTGCTCGCCTTATTGATATAATTACCTTTCGTGATTCAAAGCCTAACTTTGCCTTTTAAAGAGAGCAAGTGTAGCGCTCAAGAATTTATGATCCTTTTTATTTTGATAGCTGAAAGACGTAAAAGACAAAGACATGAGATTTAGACGTAGTATAAAGATTTTGCCAGGCTTAAAGCTCAATATCGGCAAAACCGGGTTCAGTTCGCTTTCCATATTTAAACGGGGCGCCTCGCTAACCATGGGTTCAAAGGGTAGCTATTTAAACCTGGGGCTTCCGGGTACTGGCCTCAGCCATAGAATCAGGCTTGATAAACCAGGAAAAACGCGTGCCAAAAAAGAGAGCAAAGGCTCTTCCGAAAGTGAATCTATACTCAGTTGCCAAAATTCAGCAGGATATCAGAGTTATGTCAGTCCTGCGGCACTCCAACAGTCCTGGAACGCTCAGCCCGATACAGAAGTGGTTGAAGATGACTATGAACTGAAAAATTTCGCCTATAATGATGCTTTAAACCAGCACCACAAAATAAAATCTCCCCCTAGAAACCCAAAAGACGCGTATTTTACTTTTTTCTCTCCAGAACCTGCATACCCAATTATATCTTACACAATATGCTTGCTTTCGCTTTTAGCTTTTTTTTACCTTCTGATGTTTAAACAGAGCCTGCCTATGATCATTAGCACTGCTGTTGTATTTACAGCAGGGCTATATTTTGTTAGGAGAAGGCTTTCTACCAGGAAAGATTGCAAGTTTGCCAATTTAAGGATGAACGAGCTTATAGGACACGCTCTTTCCGGCCATTTTACAGCCATGGAGGAGATTTTTGGCCAGATTTTGCAACAGATGGATTGGGTGCTTGAGACGAGCGCTTCCTTTGAGATATCACGTGATGGCAAAAGCCTGGAAATCGATGTAAATCTTCCAGAAATCCAGGATCTCGAAAGAGAGCTCTCCGCCTCAACTGAGAAACATTTTGGGGTTAGGGTATTTCCTAAAAAACCATGGGCGCTTCAGCGTGACTACCAACTATTGGTGCATGCAATTGTTATCCGTCTTGCGGGAGAAGTATTCTATTACTTTCCGACCGTCAAAAACGTCGTCATATCAGGCTTTACAGACCGTTTGGACAAGAGAACAGGTCTTATGCGGGCGGATTACATAATCTCTGTTGATTTTGAACGCAGGCTCTGGGGTAAGATAAATCCAGCGTTGGCAGATCCTGTGGAATGTGTAGGTCTTTTCAACTCCAGACGAGATATTGATGGAGAGTCTAGTATGAAGGCAATAGAGCCTTTCGCAGACATAGGTAGCAGGTGATGGATCTTAATCTTTAAAGCGAGCTGTCAAACTCAAAACCCATGTTTGAAGTTGCATTTGAAATTTGTTTGAACCCCGCAGGTATTATATCGGTTGGGTAGTTGGCGCATATTTCACAGTATCTGTGAATGCCATGTCTTTTGCATGAAATGCAAAGCTTGGATTGTTTCTTTTTGGCAATTATATCGGAAAGCGGCGTTTCGAGAAAATTTTCCGTTGTTTTATAGTTGTCCTGGTGGAAAAACTGAGAGCAATCCATTACACTCAGATCACATTTTATGTAAATTATTTTCTCTATCTGGCAAGGTTTATAAGCATCGGCTAAAGCATCTGAAAGTGCTCTGTCTATATCAAAACCCAGTAATTCTGCATCTTCCTTAAGCTTATCTGGAAGGTATCCTGTTTCTTTGTAAACCAGTAATTCGTCAAGCGCGACAATTGATGCCCATGTAGTTAGAAATTCGAAACCTCTTGTTTCACAGAATTCACGGGCTTTTCTGAGATCGTCTCCAAGGTTGTCTTTATACAGATGATAAAATACCTGAACTTTAGTGTCAGAATTATATTTTTTTGTCAAGTCATAAAGATTATTTAAGTGTTCATATAGTACTGGAAATTTTCCTCCAGTATGGGTAACTTCATAGCGTGGGCCAAACCCGCTCAAAGAGATACGAAACCAGCTAGGTTTTGCTTTAATTATAGGTTCTAAATCTACATTAGCGTTGAGGTTTGAAGAGATGGACGGCAAAAGTCCTTTCTCATGTGCAATTGATATAATTTCTGGTAAATTTTTGTTTAATAGTGGTTCTCCCCACTGAAAAAGTTGAATGTTGACGGCATATGGATCTTCAGCTGTTATTTTATCAACTACCTTTTTAAATGTGCTTGGGGACATAAATTCAGCTTGCTTCTTGTTTGTAAGTCCCAATCCTTGTGGGCACATTATGCATCTGAGGTTGCAAATACTGCTTATGTCAACTGTGTACATATTCGGAGTAAGATTTGCGATACGGATTAAATCAGTGTTTTCAACAAACCCAAAAGATTCGCAAAATTCAATGATTCTGTCTACAGAATTTCCACATGAAACTATTATTGCCGGAGAGGTATATAACTTTTTTACTTCTTCAAGATGACTTGGAGAGTAAACAGTAAATTTTCCG
>JAITJT010000084.1 GCA_031278795.1 Deltaproteobacteria bacterium
TATATTAGGAAGCGCCCATGGAAAAGCGCCCCCCAAAGGACTAAATCTCTGGAATCTTTCATTTTGAAAGGCCGGAAGCCGCAAAGAAGCTTATTTTGGCCAACACCCAGGCCTTGGGAAGTCCTTCTAGCGCCCTTTTCCCGCTCTTTTTGCCTCTCGCCATCTCATTAGCCAATTAAATTCCTTTGTAGAGGGATAAGAGTGGCTTATGAGCGACTAAAGAGATGCCAAAAAAGCTAAAGGTAGTCAATGAAAGTCAAGGGCAGTTAAGGCTAAGCCAAAACAGCCCCAAAGACAGCCCCGCTACATCCGGGGTAACGCCATTATATGGAAAGAACAATTCATAATGCTGGTAGTTGAATCATGCCTTCTCTAACGCGCCTCTTATTACTTATAACCATAAGCGTTTCCATCTCCATTCTATCCGCCTGCGGCGTGGTCACGGACTACGCTAGGGATAACGAGCTGGATCTCCCCATCATCGGACAAAGCTTCGAGTCGCCGGTGAGGCTCAGGGTGGGCATTATCCCCTTCGAGGATCAAGCCCTCCTAGGTAGCTCGGAGGCGGGCACCAACATGGCCAGATTGGTGGGCCTGGAGTTTAAGGACAACCCCAACCTCCTGGTGGTGGACCCGGAAGACGTCAGGAAATACGTGGAGGGTCGCGGCATAACCTTTCCCATCACGCCCGAGCAGGCCATGCAGATAGGTCGCGATCTAAACCTCAACGTGGTCATGGAGGGCGCCATCTCGCACGTGGGCGAGCACCAGCAGCGCACGGGCTGGCGCAAGCTCTTCCGCTGGTTCACTGACAAGTCCCAGTTTGTGGACGGCATACTCTTAATCCGCGCCTATGACCCGTCGGACGGCACCGTGATTACCTCCCGCTCCTCCGAGTCCAACATCCGGGTGGGCGCGGCGGCCGAGCCGGACTTTGACGGAACCTTAGAGGAGTTCAAGCCCAACCAGGAAGAGATTGAGGCCTCCCTAGACGATGCCCTGGACAACATCTACTACCGCTCCCTAGACGGTTTAAGGGCGCTTCCCTTCAAGGCCATGGTGAAATCCGCGGACGAGGCCAACTCCAAGGTGACCATCGGCTACGGCGCCAACGTGGGCATACGCAAGGGCATGAGATTCGTGCTGCTCTCCTATCCGGAGACCATAACCTCTGATTTCGTGGGCTACACCTATTACATACCAGGGCCACCCATCGCCCATCTTAGGGTGGAGTCCGTCACCGACAAAAGCGCCACCCTCAAGGTAAACGACGGCACCGTGGCCTTAGGCGACATGATCCAAACCTTTAAACGCCACTAAAAATAGTCGCGCTATCACTTAGGCCTCATAGGGCGAGTGGCTAAAAAAGCCCTAAAGATGCTTTTAGTTAAAGAGCGTTAAGAGCACAACCTGGGAAGAGCCTAAGCCCTATGACAGGCTTAGCTCTCGCGAAGGCTATTCACCTAAAAATCGCTCCAGCTTGAAAGACAAGCCTCTGCGCCTACAAGCTACAAAACGCTCTCGCCTTTCGCACAAGCACATTACTTAAAATAGGGGGCGGCCCACGGCCGCCCCTGCCTTTTTCCTTAGGCAATTTACAGAAATAAGAGCGCTAGAAAAAAGAGCGCTTAAGCAAGAGAGCTTAAGCGAGATTTCTAGAAACAAGCCTTACCAGACAAGAGTTACCCCAAAGAAGAGCCTCCAAAAGCCCGCCCCAAGCATAATCCTTCCAGGAAATGCCCAATTTTTTCCCCTTAAGAAGCAAAGGCCTCCCCTCTCTCCCCAAGAAGAAAAAAAACGGAAGAGCCCAAAAAAAATTTTTCCCCTGGCTAAATATTTTTTCATACTATATGTAGTATTTTAAAATATAATTTTAACTATTTTTATGGGCCTCATCAGGGAACATAAATGCGGAATTTTTCCATAATTTTCTAAAAAATCACCAAGCTTTTGTCCTAGATCTTCAATTGTTTTCAGTAATCATCAAGCTTTCGCAAATATTGGCAAAAAGCAGAACTAAGTCTTTGGGCAAGAATAAAAATTCCCCCTGCAAAAATTCTTGATGTGTAGTACAATTGGTTTATATTGACAGAAGGGATGAAAAAAATCTTGCCCCCCCTTTACAAGACCCCTCCTGATGCTTATTGTTAAGGGTAAGGCTTGGACATCCCCAATAACAAGAACCCTCGCTTGTCTATAAGCCTCGCTTTTTCCACAAAACCTTCCTTGGCCCTGTTAAGTCCAGGGAAGAAAAAAAAATCACCTAAGATTGGCCCGAATGTTTTTTTAACCAGCTAAAACTTAAGGCCAATACACATAAGCCCCTCTAAGCTTAAAGCAGCGGCTGCTTTGAGCTAACAAGCTTAAGAGCTAAAATAACCATTCAAGAAAGGACATTGTATGAACACAGCCCTAGAACGTCATTATGATTTCTTGCCGGAGTACATCCTCACGGACACCAAATCCCGGGAATGCCTGACGGCCTTAGCCTCGGACATCATAAGGGGACAGGTGTTCGTGCCCAGACTGCTTTCCGCCTGCCGTAAATACGACCCCCTGGCGGATTTGAGCATGTACTCCAATAAAGCGGGCCTTGCCAAAAAGATAGCCGATAGCTCACTAAAATCTCCGGAGCTGCAGAGAAAGCTTCTCCATCTATGGTCAAGGACGGCTATTAATGTTCCTTTTATTTCCAAGCTACCCAAAGATGACATGACCTGGAGGCAGATTCTCCTCATCTATTATCAAGAGAGCAAAAACAAAAACGACTATCCCATTGAATCCCCCATACTCCTTTCAAAAATCTTAAGTAAACACAATTTCCCCCTCAGTCGAGATTTCAAAAACCTCCTGGACAAATACACCTCCCTTCTGGAAATCGAATCACTCCTCTACAACCTCGAGCCTTCCACAAAATTAAACATAAACGAAAAAATTGACGAGTTCCAAAAGATAGCTGGAGTCGCCCTCTCCTCGGAAATCAGCCCGGAGGCCCTCTCCAGAATGGCGGATCTCTTCAAAAACCTCGAAAACACCATAGACCAGTCATTTAAAAAGACCCATCTCGCGCTCACCTACCACCAGATTATCCTGCCCGAGTTAAGCTTCCTCCAAAGCCTCAAAAGCATAACACCGCAACAAATGGCCAAGGGCTTCTTAGAAGAGCAGCAAAGCTTCCTCTATGAGACCCAGGCCCTATTTCAAAGCCTTTTTAATAGAGGTGGCGCGCTAGCGCCCTTCTCCGCGCTCCTTTTAAACCTGTCCAAGTCAGAACTCTTAAACCAAAGGGACCACGAGGAGATAGATAGCTACCTCAAGAAGATTTCCACCCTCTACACCTCCATGAACCTGGAGAGGACCGCCCCCGGGGCCTTCGTCTTGGCAAAGCTCCTGTGCTTACCCAAACCCCTAAAAGACGAGGACCTGGACTGCGAGCTTCCGGATCTGGGCTACAAGTTCATAACCAGCCTCAAAAACGGCCTACTTGACCCCTTGGCCGCCCCCTACCTGGATAACCTCGCCCTAAAGGAGCTCTTGTTTAGGCCGAAAGTAGAAAGCCCTGCCACTCCAGCACACACCTTAGGAGAGGGAGACGATGAGGGGCAAAAGCTAATTAGATACCCGGATAGGCCTAAAGGTAGTGATTCAATTGCCCAGATTAGCGTGGTAACACCCGCGCCCCTGGGCGCGGGTGTATCTCCCCCACGAGAAAGCGTAGAAGATACGCCTAAGGAAGCCGTATTTATAGAAGAGCCCCAAGGGCCTCCCGCAAGCATAGAAGAGCTAGCGAGCTTAGTAAGAGATGAGGTTACTAAGACCCTAGAAGTTTCCAAGGGCGCGGATCACTTGGATATAATGCATTTCCTCCCGGACGAGGTAAGCGATGCGCTTAGAGACATCGCCATGAGGCTCCTAGAGCATAGGGACACTGGATCTCTTCTGTGGCTAGCGGTCGCCACCCAATCTGAGGCCTTTCCGGAGAGGCTCGCGAGAGTATTGCATTTGGGACTTAACTTTCAGCTGGGTTATCCGCAACTGAAGAGCTCTCTTTCCGCTCTCTTGGAGGAACCTGATAGCTTAATGGCCCCGGGCACCTTGGATGCCAATCAAGCTAGGCTTTTACTGGCGACAGCCATGCTTAGGCCCCTGGTCTTAAGTCCCGATTCCCTGGCCCATGAGATAGTAAGGCGCCTGGCGAGCGTTCTCTCGGATTTTCCGCCTCTTCTGGAGCTCTTTGAGCTCTTCCAGGAAAAAATCCTAAGCTGCGACGAGGACTACCACGCCACTATCCGCCAGATATTCTACAAGGAGAACCTGGAGCATTCAGGGGAACTCTTAAAGAAGAAGACCGAGTTCTACTTGCAAAGCTCACCTAGCCGCAAGCTGGGCTACAAAAAGGCCACGGACCTCTGGCAGGATATTATCCTTGGCCGCGA
>JAITJT010000106.1 GCA_031278795.1 Deltaproteobacteria bacterium
AGGTTCATCTGGCACATGGCGCAGGTGGTTACTATGGCGTCCGCTCCGGCGTCATAGGCCCCCGTTACTATCTGGGTTATCAGATCCTCCGCGATATTGGGGTAGATGGCGGAGATGAAAGCGCTGCAGCACTTGTTGGGCCAGGGCCAGACGACGCTCTCGGCGCCTATCGCCTTTACTACCTTTTCCACTGAGTTCCTAGGATACTTGGGTCTTATCTCCTTGGGGTACATGGCGCCGCAGCCGTAGTAGACGGCTACCTTGAGGCCCTTCAGGGGTCTCACGTTCTCAAAGGTCTCGCCCTTTTCCTTGGCGGCGGTTAAGACCGTGTCGTAGACGTCATATATGTTGATGACCGGATTTTCCAGATGCAGGCGCCCGTACTTGTCCTCATAGGTCTTCCTGAGACCGGGATCTTCCTGGAGGTGGTACTGGGCCACGGCCCAGTTGCGGTAGCAGTTGGGGCAGGGGATGACCACCGGAAGATCCTTGGGGATCCTGGAGAAGTTCCTGGCGCCCATGGCCACCGGCATTTCATGGTTGAGGGCGTGGCCGGAGGAGGAGCCGCAGCAGTTCCAGTCGTCTATCTCGGTTAGCTTCACTTTTAGCTTCTTGAGGGCTATGTCCATGGGGCGGTTGGATTCGTCCGCGCCGGTCTTCATGGTGCAGCCGGGGTAGTAGGAGGCCTCGAAGTTGTATTGTTCTGTCATATGGCCCTCCTACCAGTCCAGCCAGGAGCCGGTCACAATCCTTCTGACCTGGCTCAGGCCGCTTCCCATGAGCCTTGACGGCATGAGGTGGAGTTTACCCATGAGGATCATCTTGGTGCCCAGGATGGCGTCTTGGAACCAGGCCTTGGGGCCCAGGCCCAGGGTGAGGAGCTTGTGGTGGCCCATGAGCTCCACCTTGTTGCTGCGTCCGTGGCGCCTCACCGAGTAGAGGAAGGCCCGGTGGAACTCCAGGATGGGCCTGTCACCCACGGGAAGGCGCTCGTCAACGCACTCCTCCCTGAGGTAGTCCATGACGCCGGCAATGTTTATGGCCATGGGGCAGACGGCTGAGCAGGAGTGGCAACCCACGCAGCGCCAGATGGTTTGGGAGGTGAGGGCCTCCTTTTTGAGTCCGAGAACCGCCAGACGCATGATGCCGTGGGGGCCGTAATCCATGTAAGGGTACATGGGACAGCCTCCGGAGCAGCTCATGCAGGTGAGACAGGTGTTGAGGTCAGTGCCGGCAATCTCGCCTATTTTTTTGGCGAACTTGAGGTCGGCCTGATTCATGTTGACGGGTTCCCGGGAGGAAAGTTTTTTCGCTTCCGGATAGATCATATATGTACTCCATTAAGGATTTGGGGTTGGGGAGCCTCTTTCAAGTCAAAATCCACCTCTTCTCTCAAGGGAGCCTCCGCCAGGTGACCGGATTACTCATGACGCCAGATGGCCTTGGATTCCCATGGGTAGAGAGCGGTGTTTTTGAAGCCTGAAAAGAGATATGGTGCTCCAATCATAGTTGTTTTCATTGTAGTAAAGGGATCTTAGAAAAACAAGGTATTTTATTGACAAAAAAGCCCATCAAAGTGCAGTTTCAAGCGCAGTTTCGGGCAGTTTTGAGACATATCATTCCATTTTGAGGGAGATAGGGGAGGTGGCTAAGGGGACGGGGCTGGCGGGGTGGGGTTTGCTAAGGTGGAGGACCAGGCTAGTCCTGGTAAAGAAAGCCTCTGAGAGGCTGGAGCCCCGGGGTACCGGGCACCAGGCAAAAAAAAAGGGGGGGCTTCCCCCCCCTAGAATTTAAGCTCAAGCCCAATGGGGCAGTGGTCTGAGCCCATTATGTCCGGCTCTATGAAGCTTCTCTTTATGTTTTTCGTGAGCTCATTGGATACAAAGAAGTAGTCTATGCGCCAACCCACGTTGTTGTGCCTAGCGCCAGCCCGGTATGACCACCAGGTGTAGTCTCCGGTGGTGTCGCCGTTTACGTGGCGGAAGGTGTCCACGTAACCGTGTTTCACGAGCTTATCTAACCATTTGCGTTCTATGGGCAAAAACCCGGAGGTCTCCTCGTTTTCCTTGGGCCTGGCCAGGTCTATGGGCCGGTGGGCGGTGTTGAAGTCCCCGCAGACCACTATGGGTTTTTTCTTCCTGAGCCGCTCGGCGTGGGCGAGGAAGGCGTCGTAGTAGCCCAGCTTGTAGGCCAGGCGATCCTCATCCTTTTGGCCGTTGGGGAAGTAGACATTGAAAAAGTAGAACTGGGGATACTCGGCCTGCACCAGCCGTCCCTCTTGGTTCCAGGAGGGATCCGGAAGCTCCTCGGCAACACTTAGGGGCTTTTTCAGGGTGTAGAGGGCCACCCCGGAGTAGCCTTTCTTGGCCTTGGAGCTGGACCAGAAGCTCAGGTACTTGGAGGGGCTGAGGAGCTTGGCCGTGAGCTGCTCCGGGTTGGCCTTGGTCTCCTGGAGGGCGATGATGTCGGCCCCGGTGTCGGTGAACAATGGAAAGAAGTCCGGCTTGGTGGAGGCGGCCCTTATGCCGTTCACGTTCCAGCTATAAAAAAGCAAGTCTTTCACCTCGCGCGTTTTTTTATTATGGGAGGGCTTTTAGAATCCTAAGGCAAACACTTGAAATCAAGCAAATATTAGCAGATCTTCCCCTCTTTTTAAAATGAGTTGGACTGGAGTTTACAGAGCTAAGGTAAGGCTTAAAAAATAGTGGAAAAATCCGGAAATATTTTAAAAAAGAGTTTAAGAATCTTGATGAAATGCCCAAAGTACTTCAAAAAAGATCTAAAAACATTTTAAAAAAGCTCAAGCTTTGCCTCTCAAGAGCTAGCTTAAAACAAGCCTCAAGACAGAGGCAAAAATGCCTTGGCGAAAAAAAAGCGGCCAGGGGCATGGGGCGCTTATTAACCCGCAAGCTCTGACCGCCAAAAAGAAAGGTCGTGTCGGTAGTTTTTGTTTGTGACCAAGAAGCCTCGCCCAAGATGTATATGCGCGCGCTTTTTGGACGTATTAAGAAAGTATTTTTGAAGTATTTTAAAAGTTAAGATTAGGGGCAATAAGCCTAAATGACCTCTCTTTCCAAAAAAGCCGGGACAAAACTGGAAGATTTGGGTTTCTTCCAGAACCTAAAAGACCTGACAAGGAGCGATCTTATGGCTGAAAAAGAAAAGGTTTGGTGCCTTTAAAAACACTTCAATTGGGCCATTATTTAGGTCATGGGCCCAAGTGGCGCGGCCACGACCCGAAAGGCGCTTATCATACCTGTAGGGCCCGGCCGCAGAAGAAAGAGGCGGTGGTTCTTTTGGCAACTTCCAAGAAAGCGTTTTCTCCATTCAGGCTAAAGCTCTGAAAGAATCCTTGTTTGATGCTGATGTGCGCTAGCTAACGCACTTTGCTTTTGAGAAGCGGCCAAAATTATTTGAGACGTATTTTGTGTGTGTTTAGTTTAGTTTAATAAGCAAAAAATACCTCTTTCTTCAAAATCGTATGAACTAAACACACCATAACATAACAAGCATCTGTGAGTATTTATTGAGTAACAGTATACACAATAAATTATAATTATCCTTAAAATCACCTGATTCAATGGTAAATTAAACGTTGGATTGACACTGTCATAGGAATCAACAATGTGAGGACGTAATTATTTTGTCAGGGGATTTAAAGGAGTGAGTGGATGTGTGTTATGTGGGTGTGAGGTTCAAACTTAAATCAGGTTAAGGCATTTGGGCCAAGGTGTCAAGGTTTTTTTTCATTTTCTAAAATTTTTTTTTCTTTAGTTACTAGCTTGCTTTCCGGCGATTTTGCCTAATTTTGGGGGTTTTTTTGAGAAAAAAAAATGAGGGCTCTAGGCTCTTTTGGCTTTATTTTGAGCCGTTCGCGGGCATCGTTTCTTCTCTTAAGAGTAAGCTTAATAAGTGTAAGCTCTTCTCCTTTAACTAATTGTATAAAATTGTCTATGAGCATAAGTATTTAAGATTTTATTCAAGTTAATTTATGTTAATATTTATAAATTATTTTAAAAGCTTTAAAAAAATGTTTTTGTATTAGATAGATATTAAGTCTAAGCTTATTTTAGAAAAGCACCAAACAGGCTTATTTTAGAAAAGCCTCCAGCTTTAGCCCGGATCCCTCCCTGGGCTCAAAATCCGCTAGTGTCCTAGCCAGTAGGCGTTTGGGGCCAATGACGGCCATGAAACTCGTGCCTTGGTTCATGCAGAGATAGAGATCCCTCCTGTCGGGTTGAGTGCTATTGGGGTCCAGGACCATGATGACCCCTGGAGTGGAGACATACTTGGCGTCTTTTTTATCTAGCGCCCAGGAGGGCATGATTTTAGCGAGGTCTTCTCCCCTGATGGTGTGAGGGGTGTTTCCGTGCCTCACCTCCAGGGTGAGGGTCACCGGGTTGACCTTGGTGATGAGAACGCTCTCGGTCGCCTGGAGGCCCTCCTGGGGGATGTCATCTCTAAGACTTACCCTCTGGCCCGGGATTAGCTGGAAATCCTGGAACAGGTGGCTCGCGGTGAAGGAGAAATCCGGCTTGGGGTCCTTGGATGGGTTGGGATGCCAGATGTCCCGCTCCTTTCTGGAGAAGTTATTTAGTTTGGTGAAGATCTTGGGGTATTGGCCCCGGAGGAGAGCAGCCTCCCCATAGATCTCCAGGTACTTGGAGGTAATGAGGCGGTTGAGGTTGAGGGCGCTGAACTCGCCTTCCCCGAAGGATATGGCTAGAGAACTTGATTCCGGTGGAAGTTTGAGGCGTCTGGGGAAGAATTCTAAAAAGAGCGAGAGTATCTTGGTCTTGACCTTTATGGGGTCCTCCTCGTCCACGAAGATGAAATCCGCCCCGGGGTCGGTTTTCACTAGGGTGGGGAATCTCCCGGACCTCACCTTTCTAAGGGCCTTTCCCCCGTCCCCACCTCGGTCTAGCTTTAAGACCTCCTGCAGCTTCACCGCCGGAAAGGTCCTCAAAGATATGAGGGCATCGAAGAGGTCTCCCGGGTTTGTGGAGCCCCTTAGGAAACGGTCTCCCATAATCACCAAGACACATGTCTTGGGAAGGGCCGCCACCAGCTTGGAAAAGTACGAGAGATCAATAAAATTCCCGCTCTTGATTATGAGCATGTCCAGATCCATAGGATTTAAGGGCCCCCGGGTGAAGTCTTGGGAGTGGGGGGACCACTCCAGAAGCTCGCTAGGCGAGAATACCGGAAGCTGCAGGCGCATGCGCAGATGCTCCCGCTCTTGCGCGCTAGGCGCGCAGAGGGCGATTCTGCCCTTGTGCCTGGCCACCACCTGGTAGAGGATCCGCATGATTGTCTGGGCGGAGGTGCCGGACTCCAGGTCCATGATGACGATCTTCTCTTCCAAGGCCAAGTCCATGCCGTAGCGCATGTCCTTTTTGAGCCTCATGAAATCCCCTTGCATCTTTTGAATGACCTTGGCCTCCGGAAAATCAATGCGGCGTTTGGTCTCCATTATGGCGTAGAGGTCGCCAATTAAATTGGATTCCTCTTGGGAGAGCCAGGCCAGTTGGCTGTAGTCCTCACCCGGGGCCGATCCTCTATGGGGGGTGATGAGGTTCAACGAGAGCCTTCCCAAGGCCGCCCTTAGGCTCTCCTTGGTGCTGGGGGGCTCGACGGAGGCTAGAAACTCCATGGAATAGAAAATCAGCTCCTCTGTGTTTAGGTGGTCATAGCCCAGCTGTAAACGCAGATTGAGGATATTTATAAGGGTGTACTCCTCTAAGGACGCTTTGGAGTTTTTCGTGAGCTTGGCGAGGCGCCGCAAGGGGTCCAGGGGGATGGGAAGCCCCAGGGAGAGGATCTTCCGGACCGAGTCCCTTATCTCCTGGGGAGGCTTGGCGCTGCTTCTTAAAACCAGGGCCGCGTAGAGGGGCCCTAGGTGGAAGTTCGCGGCGTAGTGGGAGGCGAGGTACCTAAGCGAGAGGAATGAAGAGTAGCTTTCAATTAGGTCCTCTCTTATCTTGGGGCTCAAGTCGTCTAGCTTGGCGAGCCTCTCCGGTTGGAACCTCAGTATGCTTAGGGTGTCGTTTCCAAAGATATCCAGGATTAGCCCCAAGTTATCCGAGGAGAGCTTGGAGCTCACCCCTGAGCTGGTTAGATAGGTCTTAATACCCCTGGTGTCCTTGGGCTCAAACACGGCAACCTCGCTAAGGGGCTCGAAAACATCCAAGCCTAAGCCCCTCTCCAGGTGTCCCACAAGTCTCGCGTTATCCACCTCCAGCATCTGCCCGGGGATGGGGAGTCCCAGATAGGCCTTAAGCGCCACGGGCCCCTCCGGGGCCCAGAGCGTGACAGTGGAGAGTCCGGTAGTAAGATCCAAGGCCAAAACCTCGAGAAGCTCCCCTCTGAGCTTAGTGTATTCAGTTTCCTTCACTTATCACCACCTTATGTTTCTTCCAAGGCCGCGAGCTTTAAAGAGAGCTCCACGCCCTCGGTGGGAAAGACCCGCTCGGAGAGGGCTGGATAGAGCTTCCAGAGACCATCCTCCACCTCTTTCACTCTTATGAAGAACTCCTGCACGAAGCTATCCTCCACCACCTTGCAGTTGAGTAGCCCCTGCCTTTTATCGCCATCGAAGATGAACTCCCTAAAAACCACCGTTATATCGCCGTTCGCCCCCCTGGGGCGGTAGCTACTTGGCTCTAGGTCTTTGAGGTAATGCGGTTTCATGGGGCCCCCGTATGGCTTTGGGATATGAGGCTCTGTGGTCTTTCTACCCTTGAGGTGATAGAACCGAAGCTTACCACTCTCCTCCCACTTCCTCTCGTACTTGGTGTTCAGGATGGAGCCTTCCTCGCTAAGTGTAAGGGAGAGGGCGGAGCCCTCTCCCTCTTCCATTGTCCACTTGGCGAGCTCCAAGTCATCCGTCACCATGTGGAAGATGCCGTCCGCTTTTAGGCGGCTAGCTATCAGGTTGAGGAAGCCTTGGGAGAAGAGGCGCTTGGATGGGTGCTTGGGCCAGGGCACCGGATAGAGGGCCCTCACCACCGTAAGGGACTCTTCCTTAAAGAGCTTTTTCAGTACTGGCCAGGCCGGAAGGCAGACTATCCTCACATTCTCCCTTGGAGGCGCTCCCAGGCGCCTTAGGGCCCTTTTTACCGACGGCCAGGCGATTTCCACGCCTATGAAGTCGCGCTCAGGGAACTTTAAGCTATGGCGGCTCAGGTACTCCCCGTTCCCGAAACCTATCTCCAGCTCCAGGGGCGCTTCCCTTCCAAAGAGGAGGGTCGCGTCCAGGCCCTGGGGCAGGAGCCCCGGGGAGATGAGGGGAGAGAGGCTGCGGTAATATCTTCTCTTGGACAGGGGGTTCATGTGGTGATTTTCGGGCGCTTAAGCTCTAGTATGGTCAAGTTAGATTGTTGAAGACGCTGGTGTTATAATGCCCTTTGAAAGAAGTTTTTCCAAAAACAAGACTCAAAGTCTCCACTGGAGACTCCGAGGTCCTTTTTTTTCATGATAATAGCAAAAAAGAAGGGCCTTGAATATTCTAAAGCGTTGTTTGCGTCCTGTTATGGGGCTTTTGGAGTCTTTTGGAGTCTTTTGGAGTCTTTTGGAGGCTTTTTAGAGCTTTTTTTAGTTTTTTGCGCTTTTTTATACTTTTTTAGGCCTTAGCTTTATTTCACCTATTTATTTCACCTATTTATTTCACCTACTTTATTTCACTTTGAAAACTAGATTACCCATATCAATAATATTTCAAAAATTATATTTCGCCCAATCACGTTAGCTTTTTATCGTTTTGTCTTTTATACTCAAGCGAATACAGCGCTAAAGTTTAACGCAACCGCGTTTAACGTGCGATTAAATATTTCGTCATAGCGTTTATTTCACCAAAAGCTATGGATCTTTAAAGGTTTTTTTTGAGGGGAAAAAGGGAGAGCATTTAACGCATGCTGAGGATACTCACCCAGAGAAACTTCTGGCCCCTCTTTGGAGCCATGTCCTTCGGGGCCTTCAATGACAATTTCTTCCGTCAGGCCTTAATCGTGCTCCTGGCCTTCGGGT
>JAITJT010000206.1 GCA_031278795.1 Deltaproteobacteria bacterium
AGAAAAATATATCCGGGCTTAAGCTATACTTCCTCTAACGCCAACTCTCTAGCATGTTGTTGGGAAAAATATATTTACATTTTTTTATTCTCGAGCGCATCCTTTTTTCTATTATGAAAAAATATTAGCTTGTCTTTATCCTCTCATCTTATGTTTTGTTTTGTTTTGTTTTGTTTTGTTTTGTTTTGCCGTGCCATGCCATGTTATGTGTTAAAAACCTTCACAACAATCCAGAGATAATAAGTTACGATCTTTAATATAATCCTTGAAGACTATAGAAAACCTAGAAGGAACAACAAATATAAAAACAAAAAAGTTTTTTTAATAATAATAATAATAATAATAATAACAACAACAACAACACCAAAAATAAAAATATTAAACAATCACACTTTATACTTAATTTAAAAATTTTCTCACGCGTTATTCATCTCTTTTTTAATTTAAATATTAAATAGATTGGTAGTTTGTTTCATTCGCCTTATATATAAAAGCGGGCCATTTTTTTCGCTTGTTTGATACACTCCTACAGGGCATTTAATCTTATTTTCTAGCGATCTATCTCTATGCTCTCCGTCCACTATAACATACTAAGGGCGCAGCTTATTTAAGAATTTTAACGGCAATCTTTTAGGCAAATATAGAAATTTTTTTCGCGACTTATATTTGAAACATTATATCTTCATTAAAGATAAAAATCATATCTTTCATAGCTTCCATTAGAATTCTTTTCTTGATAACAATTCTTTTTGAAAAAAACTTTCTTCCATTGAAGCTCTTCCTAATATGCTTCTTTCTTCTAAAGTATTTTCAAAAAAAAGCATCCTCAGCCGCAGATATTATAGAGCTCCATCTCCCTATCCAAGAGCTCCTCGGATAGGTCAAAGAGGGCATTGGCCCTGGTAAGGTCCTGCTCAAAGTGCGAGGGATAGTGCTCCTTGTCCCAGACGAAATAGTTCTCCAGGAGGGAGTCAGCCAGATAGCGCCTGGCCAAGGTGATGGCGATGGCCCTTATGGTTGCTGTTAGGTGCTGGAAGTGGGACTTGGGAAGACAGAGGCCGCTCTCCTGGTAGCCAAGCACGGCCTCGCGGGCCAACTCATCATTAAAGAGGGGCGGCTCCTTTTGGACGGCAAGGGAGCGGCAGAGTTCAGAGAGATCGAGGAGTGGGTCCCCGTAGGAGACCGTGTCCCAGTCTATGAGGGAGTAGCTCTTGCCGCTCCCTAGGAAGTTGTCCCTCTTGGGGTCTCCGTGGACCACCAGATCTTTTAGGAGAAATATCCTCTGGAATTGGGGGCTTCCAGGAAGGCTAGCCGCTAGCCTAGCACCCCTTTCCAGCTCCCCTTCGATCGCGGAGAGCTTGGGGTGGAGGCGGTAGAGGGTTTCGAAGTCGCTGAAGTCCGAGCTATGGGGTAGCCGCTGGTTGGTGTACTCCACGCCAGCCGGAAGCGGCACCAGCTCCAGGGGCCGAGGGGTGTTTAGGACCGTGTGGGCCAGACCCAAGGCCTTTCCGCAGGCCCTGGCCTCGCTTAGGTCGCCCACAGCCGGTGAGGCGCCTTCCAGGAAGCGCGTGAGCCGCAAGAGCCTCTCGAAACCCTTGCCGTTATAGAGGAGCGAGCCGTCTAGGGCCGGGATTATGCTGGGAGCCGGGATATTGTTATCAAGAAGCTTCCTTGTGGCTCGCTCCCAGTTGATACCCAATGCCGGGCTCTTCTGGAAGACCGGGCTTATGAACTGAAGGACAAGCATGCCGCGCTCCGGGCACTCCACCAGGAAGCTGCGGTTCACCTTACCTGAGCTCAACTGCTTTAGGGATTTGGCCTTTACGCCGTAAAACTCAAAGAGCGACTCCCTGGCCTCCTCTATTGTTGGATCCTGTGAAAACACCTGTCTTTTTTCCAGTCCCTTTGTATTTTTTGTACTTTTGATTTTGAATTTTAAAATTTGCGGGGGTTTTTTTTATCCGCCTAACCCTCCAAGGCTTGGGTCTTCCCTGATTCCAAAAATGCCTTAACTCTTAAATCTTGGGCCCAAGGGGTACGCGTTTTGCTAAGTTTTCCCTTATTTTGCTAAGTTTTTGCCCTATATTCCATATAGAGAGCAATCCACGTGGGGCGCCTCTCTTTACTTTTATTCATCCTTAACTATAATAATTGAAACGGCTCTCAAAAAAAAGCCTAAAAATTGCCCCAAGTGCTTGAAGAGGAGGATGATAGTGCGCCAACACGAAAAAGACGATGTGCTCTACTATACCTTCGACCTCCTAGACGCCCACCCGGAGCTTAGGCACGCTGTCTTCGGTACTAAGGGCCCAGGTGGGAGGCCTTTCAATCTTTCCGTGAATAAGGGGCAAAGAGAAGAGACGGAGGATAATCTCCGCCTGGCGGCCTCCATCCTGGGGCTACCCTACCCTCTGTACCTCATGCAAGCGCACGGGGCGGGGGTGCTTGTCTTGTCTGACACCAAAAAGAATCCCACGCTTGAGGAACTGGGGGACGCCAAAATAGGAGACGCTATTATCGGCGGAATAGGCCAATCCCTCCTCATAAAAATAGCCGACTGCCAGGGTATTATCCTCTACGACCCGGTGACTAAGGCCCTGGGCCTGGTTCACTCAGGGTGGCGCGGCTCCACTTTCAATATAATAGGTAGATGCGTGGACGCGCTGGTGGCTAGAAAAGGTGTTAAACCCCAAAACATCTTAGCCTGCGTGTCACCCTCCCTTGGCCCCTGCTGCATGGAGTTCAAGGATTGGAAAGATAAGCTTCCAGAGTGGGCCTGGGCCTACCGAAAGGAGAATGAGCACATGGATTTCTGGGCCATGAGCGTGGATCAATTGAAGAAGGCCGGAGTTCTGGAAAAAAACATAGAGCTTTCCGGTGTCTGCACCAAATGTAGTGAGGGCTTCTTCTCGCACAGGAGGGGTGAGGACTACCGTTTCGGGGTGATGGCCGGGGTGCTCTATGTCTAAAGGACCCATCATAGCTGACACTGTCTTGGAAGAGCTAAAGGTCCTCTCCCAGGACACGGTGGTAATCACCTTAAAGAGACCGCCCGAGATGGATGAGCCCCTCCCGGGGCAGTTCGTCAGGCTGAAAATCATGGACTATTATCTCCTAAACTCACCGGCGCCACCCTTCCGGCCCCTCTTTGACAGGCCCTTCTCCTTCCACAGATCTGAGGGTACTCACCTCCACTTCCTCATCCGCGAGGTGGGCCCGGGTACTGGACTCTTTAGAGAGCTTCCTAAAGGCGCCCAGCTCAGGCTCACGGGCCCCTTGGGAAAGGGGCCCGTGGAGCTAGCGAGGGGTAGTGGCCCCTTGGTGATGGTCGCGGGTGGGGCCGGCATGGGCCCCATGGGCATACTTAAGGGAAGGGGCTTTTCCCCCCTCATCCTCCTCTACGGAGAGAGGACCGCCTCCTCCCAGATGGAGAGGTCCTACGTGGAAGGCCTGGCCGAGGAGCTCATAGCCGTTACCGAGGACGGAAGCGGCTACGGAGGAAAGGGGCTGGTAACCCAGCCCCTCATGGAGGTCTTAGCCCGTTTAGGTAAAAGCGCCACGGTTTACGCCTGCGGCCCCACCGGGCTCTTGGTGGAGGTGGAGAGGATATGTAAGGAAAACCAGAACCCCCTCTTTGTGGCGGCCGAGGCCTTCATGGCCTGCGGCCTGGGTGTCTGCCTCACCTGCTCCCAGGAGACCACCTCCGGTAAAAGGGCCCGCCTCTGCCTGGAGGGACCCGTGTTTCCCGGAGGGACGCTCATATATCCCTCATAGCTCTATGTTTTCTCTAAATGCGTATCCATTACCCAAGGCTTTTATAGCTTTTTTTCCAAAACAAATCCATTGGCCCATATCTTTGATTCCCGCGTTAAAGATAGTTTAAAGAGTCAAAGATACAAAGACACTTACAAAAGAATTAAATCATGATGAAAGTGGATCTTAGTCCCCAGCTTGGTTTCATTGACCTAAAAAATCCGGTGATAGCCGCCTCCGGCACCTTTGGCTACGGTCTGGAGCTCTCCAAATTTTGCCCACCCGAGAGTTTAGGCGCGGTCATTCCCAAGGGCGTGAGCCTGGAACCCTGGCCGGGTAACCTGGGCCCCAGGGGGGCCGAGACCGCGGGGGGCCTGGTTAACAGTATCGGCCTGGAGAACATGGGCATAGAGAGATTCCTAAAAGATGCCCTGCCGCCACTTAAGGCCAGAGGCGCCGTGGTGGGGGTAAACGTTTTGGGGAGAAACCTCCATGAGTACCTCGCCCTCTGTGAAAGGCTAGCAAATAGCAACTGCGACTTCATAGAGCTAAACATCAGCTGCCCCAACCTCAAACACAGCGGCGGCCTCTCCTTTGGGGCCGAGCCCAAGGTGGCGGAGGAACTCATTGTGTCCTCGGTTAAGGCGGCTGGTAATATCCCGGTGGTGGTTAAGCTTCCACCCTTGGTTTCAGACATGGCGGCGCTCGCCAAGACAGCCCAAGATGCGGGCGCCAAGGCCATATCGCTCATCAACTCGGTTCCGGCCTTGGTAATAGATCTTCCCAACCGCAAACCTGCCCTCCACAACGTAACCGGAGGGCTTTCCGGCCCTCCCATAAAGCCTCTGGCCCTAAGGCAGGTCTACGTCGCCGCGTCCAGCGTAACAATCCCGGTTATAGGCATGGGCGGCATAATGACGGCGAGTGATGCCTTGGAATTTTTCTTGGCCGGGGCGGCGGCGGTTCAAGTTGGAACCGCCACCCTGGCGGACCCCCGGGCGCCTCTTATCATACTTTCCGAAATAGAGGCCTATTTGGCTAAAGAGAGACTAAGCCTCTCAGAATTCAAGAGCTTTAAAATCAAAAATCCCCAAGGCGCGTCCATGTGCGGCCCCTTAGGCATAACATAAACGCCATAGAGGAAGGTCATAACTCTTAATGGCGAAGGAGTGAAGCAGGTGGAGACCACAGAAAAAAAATCCCGCAAAAGGTTCTGGATGGGCCTAATAATAGTGGTACTTGTACTAATAGTCGCTACCGTCCTCTTCCTACCCTCCCTTATACTTACCCTGTGGGTGAACCAGAGCTTCGACTCCGACCAGAATAGCGTGTTTTCCAGGATTTCGGCGGAGCGCGCCCGGGTTTCTCCTCTACTCAAGGGCTTTTCCATCAAAGGATTCAAGGCCTATCCCCGGGCTAATCCAGATAATCCAGTTACCATCGCCACTATTGAAGGAAAGGGACTTAAAGCCTCCACTGTTCTTAAGCTTTTAATCGGCCAGTCGGAAGCTGCCTATCCAGAGCTCTTGGAGGGCGGCCGGGTGAGCTTAAGTGAACTCCAAAACGGGGGTAGCGTTCCAGGTATCGAAAGGCTGGAAGCCACAGAGATAAGTTTAGCGGGTCTGGCCTATGACCCGGAAAAAACGCTTAAAGATCTAAGCTTGGAAGAATTTCACATTAGTAAGCTGGAGCTAAGCCTAGATAGCCAGGAGAGCCTGGAGCTTCCGGAGCTAAAAGTCTCCGGATTAAAGAGCGGCATCTTGGAAGCCGCTCAAGTTGAAGGAATGCTTTTTAGCTACCGGGGCATGGCATCTTTAAACTTCCAGTCCTTGAGAGTCAAGAACTTTGACCAGGCGACCTTTAGCAGGCGCTCCAAGGGAGGCGATTTCGTCGCCAAGCTCCTTAGCTTCTTTATCAACACCCAGGAGATTACGCTTAAAAAGCTGGAGGGTACGGTATTCCAGGAAGAGGGGCTCAAGCTGGGCGAGCTCTCCTGGACCCACGTAGCGAGTGACCCCAAGACCCCCAAGGACCATCTGGAAATAAGCCAAGCACTATTTAAACCCCAGGGCCTCATTCCCTTCCTGGGAGGAGAGCCCGTATGGCTTCCAATTGTTGAGGGCCTGAGCTCCCCTATGGAGTTCGATCTAAGCTTCCTGACCGATCGAAAGGGTCCGGCCTTGGAAATCAAGCTCAAAGTGGACTCAAAGGAGAATTTCCGCCTGGAAATGCTCCAAAACTTCAAGATGGCGGCCTTCCTCAACAAGACCCTTCCAGGCATGGCGGCCGAGCTTCTCCACGACGCCCTTTGGATGAATGGAAACATTCAATATGACGACTTGGGTTTCGCAAGTAGGCTGGATCAGGCCACAGTAAAGACCAGCGGAAGCACTCTTCCCAAGCTCCTGGAGGAAACTTTCCAAAACCAGGACTCCCTGGAAGGCCTGGACTACGTTCAGCTGGTAAACAAGCTTGAGGAGTTTCTCAGAGACCCTAAGAGCCTAAGCCTGGTCATCAAGGCTTCAAGGGATCTACCCATCATACCCCTTGTGTCCATCGCTCCCATGTCGCCCTTTGCCCCGGTCGTCCCTCTCACCCCGGACTTAAGAACACAGGGGAACTTACTTTCAGGCATAAGAAAGCTCCTTCCGGAGCTATCCGTAAACGGCGAGCCTCCAATAATTTTGTTTCCAGAAAGTCCCACTTCCACCGCGTCGCCCGCTACACCACTCTCCCCCACGACTCCCGCTTCCTATGATGAGCCTTAAGTTGCTTTTCGCGTAATAAGCCTAACTCCCCGCGCGCTAAATATTTCCTAACGCGCGCGGGGCTCTTTATTTTCAGGCTATTTCTACGTAGCATATTTTCCTTGGCGCCTATCCACAATAGAAAAGAGGGCGAATATTCCCGAACACCTAAATCCTCATGGATAGCGAGACGTATCTTTCCATAGCGTAAATCCATAAATATAAAACCCTAGCATCACCCGGTGGAGAGCCTTCAGCCAATAACCATAGAGAGCGCTCTGAGAGCTCGCTCGCAAATCCAAAAAAACTTGAATCAACAAGCTACATCCTGTATATTGTTGTGTTGATGTGGATCACTTTCCAAGATTACCCCTTAGCCAAAGCCCTAAGCTTCTTATTTAGCGCGCGTCCCATAGGTAGCGTGTACTTTAGCCCTTTTAGGGAATTTAGAGTGGATTGCTCTAGAGTTATACCAGCTAATTAACCGTCAAGCGCTAGCTTATATGTCCTTAAACCACTTAATTGGGAGTAATCCCCCAAAATTTAGAAAAACAGCCAAGGTTGCCATATGCACTCATTTAGAATAATGGAAAGGCCCCAGCCCCTCCGGTCTTACAAAAATTGCCGCATTTCTTTGACGGTTCTATGCCTCTCGATAATTCTCTGTGGCCTTCTGCTACTGGCGGGCTGCGGAGACAAAAAGACAGAGGAGGACGCCTGGCTCTCCTTCCAGATAGCCATGAACAAGATCTTCGGGGAAGGCGCTTGGAAATCCGGGAGCCATAGCTACCAGGATAGCACTCTCAGCGTAAAGGACCTAAGCGCCAGCTTGAAAATAAGCTCCCCCTCCATTAACTCCACCATTCCTCTAACTGTCAAAAACATCTCCGTCAAAGACATCATTTCCTCCAAGGATATGAAGGAACTCTTGGATGGAGAGAGCTGGAAGGGAAAATCTGACCTAACCTTGGCCCAAAACCTCACTCTAGATGGTGTGCATCTGGAGACTTCCGAGGATACTTCCAAGATTTCCCTAGATCTTGATAAAGGGAACCTTATCAAGGTCGTGCTCAAGGCCGCCAAGGGCAGTACCTTACCGGGTGCGGCAGGATACCTCCGGCACCTGGAGCTGGACTCCTATGAGTTCCTAAATATTGCCCTAAACTTCCAAGACTCTGACGAGGAGAGCGGCCCGGCCAAGTTCATAGCCTCCCAGGAGAAACTGAGCGCCAAGGGCGTGAGTTTCTCCGGAAGCCCGGTTTTGGAGGATCAGAGCCTAATCGACGTAGTCTTAGGTAAGTGCGCCAAGGAAATTAGCGCTGATGGGCTCAAAGTGGAGCTGGCGGCGGGCGCGCTCTTGGGTTCCAGCTTGGAGGTTTCCCAGAGCTTGGTAAGGGATATGATGGGCGTGGCCCAGAGCTCCCACTCCAGCGTCAAGGGTATAAAATTCACCGCGGACTTGCCGGATGACGGGGAGAATTTCCGGAAGGTGGCCATTGACATAGACGAAGTGAGCGTAGACGGCTATGAGGGTCTGGAATTCATGCAGACTGCCATCCAAGAGCTCCAGGAAATCCAGGACCTAGAGCAAATGGGAGGAGACATCTACTCAGACGATAATGCCGACAACATGTTAGAGCCCAGATCCCTAGCCGAGGTCTTCACCTACCCCTATTCTTTTGAAAAGGCCTCTGTTTTGGGCGTCAAGATGACTATGGACTCTCTTAACTTCGGCCTCGACAAGGCCGAGTACCTTGGGCCTGTTAAAAGGCACGTGGTTCCCAGCTTCAAGATAAGCCTAGACAACCTTAACGCCAAGCTGGACCCCTCAAACCTCAAGGGTGAGATGCAAGAAAACATTGTGGCTTTCACCCAGACCCTGGGTACCCAGGACCTGAGGCTTGACGCCAAGCTTAGCTCCCAATATGACCCCACCAAGGGCACTATCCTCTACAACTATGAAACGATAGATCTAAAAGACCTGGCCTCCTTGAAGTTCGTCTTTGGCCTAGCTGGTCTCACCCCGGCCCTGGTGGAGCAGCTCACCCGGGTGGGCTTTGACGACATCCATTCCCTCATCTTGGTTCCAGGATTTTCCGATTTCGGACTCAATGAGCTCATTTTAGACTACACGGATAAGTCCCTGGTACCCAAGCTCATCCAAAAAACCGCGCAAAACGCTGGCATTCCCGCCCAACAGATAACTGCCGGGCTAAAGTTCCTACTGGGCTCCAAGATTAGCGGCATTCTAGATCCTGAGCTATACCCCAAGGCCAACAGCGCGGTTATGGGTGCCGTAAACAACTTCCTGGACAACCCCAAATCCCTCTCAATTAGCGTAAAACCCAAGGTGCCTCTCTCCATGGGAAACGCCTTCACCTATTACCTAAGGGGTGAAAGCGGGATAAGGGAGCTATTCAACAACCTCAACATAAGTATCTCCGCCAACGGCCAGAGCCAAGAGGCGGTTCTCCTGGACTGACAAAAGAAAGGTCTATGACCTAAAGGCCGTACAGCCCAAGGCCTAAAGAGCCAAAGCCATAAAAAGTCTAAAGCTAGAGGGCTATAAGGCCAATTCTAGCCAGAGAGCTTTACAGCTAAAGGCGAAAACGCAAAAAATCTTAAGCCTAGCTTCTCTTTAAGAATGAAGACGATAGAAGCAATAGTAGCAATAGTAGCAATGGTAGCAAAAGAAGAAATTGTGGTGGGGCCAAAGGCCCCACCCTCTAACAGGGAGGCCCATAATCCATGAAGAACTTAAAACACTTAGCCATAGTAGGCGCTATGGCCATACTTCTAACGGCCGCCCTAATGTCAGGCTGCGGGGACAAGAAACAGGCCGAGGACGCCTGGCTCTCCTTCCAGCTGGTGATGAACAAGGCCTTTGGGGAGAACCAGTGGAGCTCTACCTCGCATTCCTTCCAAAACGGCATATTGACAGTACAAGGGGTGAGCGCAACTCTTGACCAAATGAAGCTGGGCACGGAGTCTCTAAACCAGTTCTTAACTAATCCCTTGAAGATAGACACCATCACCGTGACCAACATCCTTCCGGCCAAGGATATGAAGACGCTTTTTGATAGCGAGAACTGGTCGGGAAACGCCGACCAGGCCCTGGCCACCCAGGTGAGCATGAGGGGGCTTTCCACCAACCAGAATTTCGACGACGAGGAGCTGACCTTCTCGGTGGAGGCCGCGCAGCTGGATCAGATAGTCTTAAAAGTTCCAACCGGTAAGAGCGTTCCGGGTTTCTTGGGTTTCCTCAAGAGCCTTAATTTAGGAAAATCCTCTTACAAGAACCTCTCCGTCTCCCTAAAGTCCAAGAACCAGCCCGCGAGCGGGAATGCCTATCTCTCGGTGGACAGCTACTCTTTAACCGCGCTTAGGTTTAATGACCAAGGGCTCCTAGGGGACGATTCCCTCATGGACATATTGTTCGCGGCCAAGATAGACCAGGTGGAGTGGGCCATGGTCAAGTTCGGCTTCCAGGACGGGGATGACGAGAAGCACGACTTCACTCTAGCTAGCGCCTCCATGAAAAATCTGGACGGTTTGGGTAAATTCGGGTCCTTTCTCTTAAAGGATCTAAGCCTTGACTCCAAGTCCAAGGATCTAGGTATCAAGGGCGCCAACTTCAAGCTCTCTGACCTTAGCCTCACTAACCTGGACGCTAGCTTAGTGTACAAGGATCTCTTAAGCGGCCTTAGGGGCCAAGACATACTCTCAGGTAGCCCGGACACGGACGCCTTGATTGAATCCAATTTACAAAACTTCCCCAAGATATCCTTCCTCTTCAGCTACCCCTATGACTTGGATTCCTGGAAGATGGCCAACCTCATGGTGAGCGTAAACGGCTTAAATTTTGGCGTGGGCGCCCTGGACTACCAGGGCCCGGTGAAAAGAAACGTCATACCCAATTCCAAGATCACTCTTAGCAACATGACCTTAGACCTTGGAAACGTCTCACTCTTAAGTGATACTGACGCCAAAGACCTCAAGGCCTTCACCGACGCCTTTGGCATGACCAAGTTCACCCTGGCGGGCGACGTGGAAGTTAACTACCAAGGAGACGCGGGAAACGTCAAATACACCTGCAATAACCTAAACGTCGACTCGCTCTTTAGCCTAAGTTTCGATACAGAGCTCACGGGCTTCACCCAAGAGCTCATAACGGCCTACTCTGAAGTGCCTTTAAAGGAGTTCTACCTCATCCTCATGGCCCCAGGGGCCGAAAAGATTGGCATCAAAACGCTTTCCCTAAACTACACGGACAACTCCTTCTTTAAGAGGATGATAAGTTACGCAAACGCCGACACCCCGGACAAAAGCCAGGCGGACTTCATGAACGAGTTGCAAGCTAATGTAATCGACAACCTGGAGGCCATAATCGGTGGAAATTCCCCTCCGGAGTTCTTCCAGACCTACGCCCAGTACGTGGGTGACTTCTTCCAAGACCCCAAGGCCATCAAGCTCTCCCTCACACCGGAGAACCCGGTGACCATCATAGATATTATTGGCGTCTCCGAGACCAACCGCGACGAGGTCCTTGAATTCGTCAACAGCCTGAACATCACCTTCTCCGCCAACAATGAGCCCGATACAAAGGTGGAATTCAAGGAAGACGAGTATTGATATACAGGATAGATTGATAGCTTGATAGCTTGGTTGATTGATAGATTGATAGCTTGATAGCTTGATTAATAGATAGATAAATAGATAGATTGATTGAGAAAGCCCCACAGTAAAGCGCCAAGCGCTTTACTGTGGGGGGCTCTCCACAAAGCTTTAATACTATAGACTAAAATCCTTTTCTCTAGCCAAACATGACCCAAACCCAACCCCAAGTACCATCACCAATAAAAATCGCGCACCAAACAAGTGGAAAACGACTTAAAAGAAGCTCTGCGGAAAAATAAAAATCCCGCCATTTCCAGGGAAAACGATTTTTACCCCCGAGATGAGCCGCGCCCCGAACAGGCGCGCCTTAAAAACCCCCAGCTCCTAGAGAGGCGCCCAGGCGGCCTCTTCGTCACCTTCTCCCCCCACCTCCTTCCCATAGACGATCTCTTTCTCACCAAGGAAATAATTTTTAGTAAAAACCCCCCAGAGGGGCATGTTGCCGCAGAAAGCCTCGCTAGGGATGTTCCCAAAGAGTCAGTTTCTAAAGAAACAAGCTCAAAAGATAAAACTACTACAGACGATAAATCCGACTCCCCGGATAATCCAGAGGACCTTAGCTCTCCGGAAAAAGACGCCACAGTTGCCGCTAGCTATATGGGCATCTATAAAGGTGAGCGTCTCTTTTTTCTCGCGACTGATGACGAGGAACTACTCAAGCTTCCATATATTGAGCTGGTAAAGGATGCCCGGCGGGAGCTTTCGCTTCCCAGTTATCCCACGCTTCCAGGATTTTCCCTATTTATGGATCCAGCCCAGGGCTGGCTGACCGAGGTGGCTGGGCCCAGGGGCCCGGCCGGGCGTTTTCGGGAGCTTCCAAGGGATGCCCTACCGGATCCTGGGCTCTCCTTTATTTCCAGCGCGCGCTCAGAGTGGTGTGATGCTACTCTTACGCTCCTTAAGAACTTGCCGCCAGGTGAGAAGGTCCTGGTGGTAACGGAGGATCTCTCGCTTCTTTTGGCTATACGAGACGGACTTTCCGGTGAAAAATTAGCCGCTAGCTGCTTCTATCCCCACCTGGAGGCCGTGGAGGCCATATATCCTTTCTCTCTTTTGAAGCTCATGGACAAAGAGAGGGAAAAGTGGGAGGGCGAGCTAAGTGAGCTCGCAAAGGAGGAGCTAAGACTTAAAAAGGAAGAGGAGACCCTTAGATCGGATTACCAGACCCACAGGAGCCTCAATAGCCTGGAGAACAACCTTAGGGCCTTAAAAGACGAGGTGGAAAATAGGGAAAAAGACTGGCTGGATATGGAGATGGGGCATTCTCTGGCGCTGCAGCAGTGGCAAGAGCTTCAAGGAAGCCTTAAAAGCGGCCCACCGGGGCTTCTTTCCATATTTGGGAGCAAAAAGAAAGAAAAAGAAAACCAAGAAAGGGAGAAGAGAGCCAGGGAAAAGCTGGAACTGGCTGAGAGGGCCTTAGGTAACGCCAGGCGGGAAAAGGAGGACTTCGTGCGGGAGGCCAAGGGGCTCCGGGAGGAGCTCCTCATGGTGAGGGCCAAACAGGAGAGCCTTCCGCCGGTGGAAGCCATATCAGAGAAGCTTAAGAAGGTGGAAGCTGATATCACCAATTTGGCACTCAACTTATCCTCTCTAAAGCACAAGCTGCGCTTCTCCCACAGCCTCAAAAAGGAAAGGGATCACCTGGAGGCTTACTCGGTGTATCTAGCCAGACCCGACTATAGAACCAACTCCAGTTTGCCGCAGGACATGGTCTTTGACAACATAATCCACATCGGTCCCAAACTCTGGACGCACTCTGAGAGGAAAAAATTCCTAAACCTTAGCCATTTCGCTTCCATGCGCTTCATGGTCGTCTCTGATTTCTCCCTCATCTCATTTCAAGGGGAAGCGGTGAATCCGGAGGGTGAGCTTCCCTGGAGGGCCTATCTGGCATCCAAGGAGCTTCCACAGGCTAAGTTAGCAAAATACCCCTTACTTTCCGCCATCAAGCCCACCCATATACTTGAAGGAGCGGACGGCGCTCCGGATATACTCCCCAAACCCGAGGAAGTCCCGGAGCTAGAGGGCCTCAAGGTTCAGGAGGGGCTGCTCTTCTGTCCCAGCCCCTCTCATCCAGGGCTATCCCTACGCGGCCACTCGGAGATGGGTCCGCTTAACCCGGTCTCAGCCCTCTGTGCCATTAAGCTAGCCGAGCAGTGCCTCAAGGCCAAGGTACCCAAGGTCATAGTGCTAGCCCCCTCCCCTTCCCAGGGGAGGCTCTTGAGGTCACTAGCCATGGATCTTAAGCTAGAAAAGGAGGCCCTCCTCTGCGGCCAGGTGGAGGACTTCGACGGAAGCCCACCCGCCCCGGTGGTGATAGTGGACTCGGCCTTCGGGCCCCCGCACACGGGGCATCCCTGGGCCCGGGGGGAGACTGGAGCCAAGTTTATCTTACAGGCCCTCTCGCTCGCCCAAGGGGCCCTGGTGCTCTTGGGATCCGAGGAGAGGCTTATGACCCTTCCCAGGATGGGCCCGTTAAATAGCCTCTACAAGACCACAAGCGCGAGGATTTACCAAGAGACTCGCCTGGGTAGTGCTAATTACACCTTCCCGGATATAATAGACCAAGCCAAGGAGAGCATCTTCTGCGTGCTTCCCCCCATGGAGCCTTTGTGGTGGAACCAGCTCTCACCGCGCTTCCAATCCGCCTTGAGGAGGCGGGTGAAGGTCTTGGTCATATCGGATCTGCCTCCGGAGGACAACCGGGACTATCCGGGAAGCGCCATAAGGGAACTGAGGATCGCGGGCGCCATGGTGCTATTGGGCCAAGGCTTTAGCGCCTTCACCGCTATTATAGACAAGAAAGTATTCGCTTATGGTTTTTTGGATAACCAGCCAGGCCTAAGGGCCTGGAAGGGATTTTCCTCCATAAACATCCCCCTTGGCGCCCCTCTCATCTTGAACATGGCGCAGCTTCCCTTGATACTCAAGAAACTGGGCCCCTCGGCCTTCCGCAACTGCCCCAGCTGCGGCTGGCCCTATCTCCTCATAAACCAAGACAGGACCCGAGGATTCGGGGACCTAAACTCCCTCAAACTTGGCTGCCTCAACGAGTCCTGCCCTATCCACAAAAAACCCAGGCCCCTAGACGAACGCTGGCCCTTCCTCTCACCCCCCACCTGCAAGGTGGACGGGGAGACTCCCTACCAGAGAATGGAGGAGGGGAGGCACTCCTACTGGGTCTGCCCCAAGCATCCGGACCACTGCCCCAGGCACCGGGTAATACCAGGGGATCCTAAATGAAGTTTAGATCTTTTGCTCTTTCCTCAAAAGACAAAGAGCCCAAAGAGACAAAAAGCTAAAAAAGCCAAGACGCTGTAAGAATCTAATAAATAGTCCTGGAAAAAGTGCTTATAAATATTGAAAAAATAAGAAATCCTAAATAAATGCCTCATAAATCACCCCCGGCCGCCCGCTCGCGCGTCCGAGGGCTAAGTATCCAGTAGGAGAGAGAACCAGATTCAAGCCAAAACCCCATGAGACTCAAAAGCGCCCTCATAAGCATCCTCATCCTGGGTCTACTCCTATGCTCGCTGGCCATCTTCATCAAGACCACAGTGGAGCACGAGACCAGACAGTCGCTGTCACTATTTCTCGATAGGGTTCTGGGGCTGGGCAACTGGAACTTAGAGGGCTTTGACTATGAGCTCTTCCAGAGGAGGGCCCTCATGGAGGAGCTTAGCTTCCAGGCCCCCGAGGGAGAAAGAGATGATTCCCTCTATATAACTAGAGGGAGCGTTAAGAGCTTAAGCGTCTCCAAACCCCTCATGCCCAAGTCCCTAATCTCTTTCTCAAGGGATCTGGCCTACTCGGAGACGGAGGATTTCACCTTCGCGGAGGCGCTCAGTTTTAGGGATCTAGCAATAAGCCTATACATTGACTCCATTCCCCACAAGCTAACAATAAAAGAGCTTAGCCTCAGGAAACTTATGTTCCTTGGCCTCAAAGGCCCGGTCGTGGCGGGAGGGCTCGAGTATTTTAGGCATATGACCGTGGGGCAAGTGGAGATCACTGGGTTTACGCTTAGCCCAGAGGGAAGCGGAAAAGGCTTAACCATCAATCTCTCCCGCTTTACCCTCACCAAGCCTAAGGCCTTTGGGAGGGAGAGCGCCGCTCCCTTTAACCTCCAAGGATTTATTGAGAGCCTCGTGGTGGAGAGCGTGGATTCCGCAAGCTTTAGCCTTTCCCTTCCTCAGGTGATAATCGAGGCTACTGGCGCCAACTACCGGGGATGGCTCATGGGCCTTCCAGAAAGTGGAGAAGAAAAAGCGTCCGTTAAAAACATTTTATCCTTAGCCAAGCTGAAAGTAAGCTCTCCGGAAGAATCCAATGAAGACAGTGGCGAGCTGAATAATAAAGATGCGGCCGCGGCATCTAGTAATGATAAAAATGCAGCTATAGCTTCTCAAGAAGTTAGCCTCAATGATGATGCCTCCACTAATAGTCAAAGCCGGGAAAGGGAGGTGCCGCTTAGGCTCCTGGAGCTAGATGCCCTTACGGTGGAAAATGGGCAGATGTCGGAAATTTTCTCGGCACTATGCTCTTTGGGACCAACCTTAGGAAGTTTTGATCCCTTGGGGGAACTGGCCCTCTCCACGCTATTTGCGTCACAAGCTAGTTTTGAATCCCTCAACTTCCAGACACTCTCGCTTTGGGCCCAGGGCTTTCCGGTTATAGACATTGGCGCGGGAAGCTTTAGGGGGGATTTTGTCATGGGAGAGATCCCCCAAGAGGCGGAGGTGGATCTCTCCGGAGTGGAACTCCACTTCCTTCCCACCCACTCTCTCATCCCCAAGACCCTGAGCCTAGGCTTCTCCCTCAAAAAGGATCCCTCAAGCGACGTCTTGGCATTAAACGACTTCCATTTGGAGGCGCAAGAATTCTTGGGTCTTTCCCTCTTCCTGGCAATTGGCGGGCTCACGCCCGATCTTATCCACGGGCTTAAGACCATACCCCTCTCACAGCCCAGGGCCGCCTGGTCTCTTAAGGCCATGAACGCGCTCTCTCTTTTGGATTTCTCACTAAAGCTCCAGGATCACGGTGGACTCATGATGACAGCGGCCTCCTTGGGCCAGGCCGTGGGCCAGAGCCCGGAGGTCTACCTGGACGCTCTCACAGAGAAGCTGAGATACGTGATCCTCACCCGGGTGGATCCCTTCCTTCAGAACGCGGAGGAACTTTCCCTCTCCCTTAGCTCTTTCCTAAGCGATCCCAGTAGCCTGGACCTCTTTATAAAACCAGAGAGGCCCATGGGCCTCGATATCTTGCACTCAGAGCTCATGGAGCCAGGCTTCTGGACAGAAGGAAAAACAGGGGCCACTCTGCTTCTCAACTTACTCAAGACCCTGGACATCACCTTAGCCGTCAATGGCTCCTCACCCCTCTCCTTTAAGTGGAGAGAGGTTCCCCAGGCCTTTGATGAGCTGGATCTGGAATCAGAGGGCAAGTCCCGGGACGATGTGGAGGAAGACTCTCCCACTAGCGAGTAAGTAGCATCCTCAAGCTAAAAATCAGCTCCCGCTAAAAATATGCCCTGGATAAGATTTTTTGGATTTTTTGCAGTTTTGTAGCTTTGTAGCTTTGGATTTTTGTGGCTTTGGATTTTTTAGAGCATTGTAGCTTTGGATTTTTGGATTTTTGGCGTTTTGGAGCGTGGAAGCTTTGGATTTTTGGAGCTTTCTATGGCCATAACAGAAAAATTTTGCCTTTCAGGATATTTCCTGGACTCCAAAAATTGGAAACAAGTTCCTTAAGCTCGCGAGCCCTAAGCTCGCGCTCCTCCTCTCACAAGGCCTTCTCTTAAGCCCCTGATATTTGCGCCTTTCTGTCACATACCTTTCTAAAGCTACTATCTTTGGCGCCTTTCTTAAGCATCTTTCTCTTCTTAGCCTTTCTCTTACGCACTTTTTCTGGAAAAACCTTTTCAAGGATGGTGAAAAGAGCTCTAGACTAGGCTGATTTCCGCCCATAACGCTGTTAGGTGTTTTAAATCTAGAGCAAAAAGTGCTAAATTTATCTAAAGCTAAAGGCCAGATGCGCCTAGGGCGCATCTCCACCCAGAAAGGGGCGATTAAATAGCCCGGGGAAGAGAGCAGGAACGGAGAGAAAGGAAGCATGGGCGAAAAATCAGGGGCCAACAAATCATGTGGACCCTTCCAGAAGGTTCTGGACAGCTTAAGCTCCCGCTTTGTAAGTCCCGAGCCGGAGGTCATCTTTGAGGGAGACTCAGAGCACAACCACATACAGGTGATTGAGGCTGGAGACGTGAGAACCATGTGCTTTGGGCCCATGGGGCAAGAAGCCGAGACCTCCATCAGCCTCTCCAATCCCCTGGCCCCGGTCTTTGAGTACCCCGGGCTCATGTTCCTAGCCCTGGCGCTCACCGATAGGAACAAAGAGATACTCATGCTGGGCCTGGGCGGTGGATTCGTGCCTAGACTCTTCCAGGAATTCCTTCCGGAGCACAAGCTCACCGTGGTGGAGATAGATCCCCTGGTGGGGGAGCTTGCCTCCACCTACTTTTTCTTCCAGCCCGGAAAAAACGTGACACTCGTCTACGCAGACGGTGGGGAGTTCATAAAAAACGCCGAGCCGGAGCGCTATGACCAGATCTGGCTGGACGCCTTCAATGGAAACTACATACCCCATAATCTAGCCACAGACGATTTCACGCTCCACTGCTTAAAAGCGCTACCCCAGGGAGGCATTCTCTCCCAAAACCTCCACCAGACCCGCCTTAGCTGCTTCCGCGCCCAAATCCAGCGCACCACCAGGCTTTTCGGGGGCATGCCGCTCATCTTCAACGGAGTGCGCTGCGGAAACTCCGTGTCCCATAGCTTGAAAGATGAGGGTGAATTCGACCCCTCAATTAAGGAGATAGCCCGAAAGGTAAGAAATTTCCGACTCACCATTGGCCCGTACAAATTACTAGATGAGGCCAAGAAGAAGGAAAAATACCCGGCCAACTTTCTGTAAAGGCTTCACCTAAAGAAATAAACAAAATTTACAAAAAAATCGGACACTGAAATAAAAAGACATTAAGATGCTAAAAAACGCAAAAAACCCCCTCAAATAGGGGGTTTTTCATATTGGAACATGAAAAGGGGCCTGGATTCCAGAGGAATCCTGGCCCCTCTCCATTTGGTAAAAGGATATTGGGTTCGATTGGACACTAGCTAAAAGGGTAGCTTAATGGCTACGTAGTTGTCCTCCACCAGGTTGTAGACGAAGTCGGAAATCAGTTCCCGGCTTTCGGTTTTGAAGTGCTTTTGATTAATGTGCTCCCACTGAAGAATAGAGGAGTAACTGCATCCCAAGGCTCTGGCCATTTGCGAGCGGCTGAAATGCATGGCCTCTCTCAGTTGCAGTATAGCCTTTCCGGTGGGTTCAGTAAGCAGCTGATGGTAGAGACTGTGAGAGATTCTACACAGCGGCAGATGGTCTTTTAGCCTGAATCCTTTCGAACCTATCCTACTTTTTTTTTGGGCCCGGTCTGTGACCTGTTTTGGGCTTCCTGGCCACTGCGTGGGTGGCCTTCCGTACGGCGTGACCGGCTGTCTTCTTGGCGGCGTGAGCCGTCTTTCTCACGGCGTGGCCGACGGCCTTCTTCACGGCGTGGGTAGCCGCCTTCTTCAGGGCATGGGGACCCGTCTTCCGGGCGGTCATCTTGTGCGCCGCTGGCTTACGGCCGACGGTCTTCTTAGCGGCTGTGGCGGGATGGGTGCGCCTCGTGGTCTTGTGGACGCCCATGGTCTTCTTGGCGTGAACGGCGGTCTTGCGGACGGCCGGTTTCCTCACGGCTGTCTTGCGTACGGCTGTGGTCTTCCTCACCGCGGGCTTGCGCGTGGTCGCGGCCTTCCTCACGGCGGGTTTCCGCACGGCTGGCTTCCTGGTCGCGGTGGTCTTCCGGACGGCCGGTTTCCTCATCGCTGTCTTGCGTACGGCTGGCTTGCGGGCGGCCGTGGTCTTCCTGACGGCCGGTTTCCTGGCCGCTGTTGTCTTCTTGGCGGCCGGCTTCCTTACGGCAGGCTTCCTGGTCGCGGTGGTCTTCTTGGGTCCAGGCTTACGTCCAACGGGCTTCCTGGCCGCTGCGGCCTTGGGCTTGGGACCTGGCTTCTTGCGGGCCGTGGTCTTCATCATTCCCTTGGGCTTGGGACCGGGTTTCTTGCGGGCGGTTGCGGCCTTGGGCTTGGGTCCGGGTTTCTTGCGAACCGCAGGCTTCCGCGCCGTAGCCTTCCTCATGGGAGCCTTTCTGGGCTTCTTGCCCCTTCCGTAGCCCTCGTCGTCGTCCTCGTCATCCTCGTCCTCGTCCTCGTCGTCATCCTCGTCGTCGTCGTCATCCTCGTCGTCATCGTCGTCATCGTCATCGTCATCCTCGTCGGATGGGAAGAAGATGCGGGAAAAGATTTCATCCTCCTCATCCTCTTCCTCGTCGTCATCGTCGTCATCGAGGAGTTCGAGGGACTCCAGGTACTCGTCCTGGGCCCTGTCGAAGGTTTGTGTCTCATCTGAAAAGCTTGTGTCCTTGCCGATCTCTTCTGTTGTCATAACGATCCTTTCTTTCACTGACCGTCCTTCCCTAATAACGGTGCAAAGATTGACACTGTGCTTTCTCCCTCAACCGGAGACGGTTGGTGGATTATAGGGGACAATGGCTATTGTTAGCTTAGGGCGGGCTTTGGCTGAAATAGCCAAAGACGAGCGATTTAAATCTTTAAAGAGTGTGTTGAAGTTCCAAATTTAGGTGTTTGGTGGATTTTTAGCCGGTTTTAGGCCACCCTCGCCCCCAAAAGGTTAGGCTGGGGCTCCTTACCTGGCTAAAGGCTCAAATTAAATCTCAATTTATTGGGTTTACAGTAATCATTTGGGGTGGGGCTGAAGGTGCATAGTCGGCTTGTCGCCTTTAGTCTCCTCATATGAATCATTTCAGGGGACGCATCTTCATCATGAACCGCCTCTTTAATCAGTGGAAGCGCCCTTTAAAGGGCAGCATCATCAATTAAGGGCGTAAGATTCCAAGGGCGTAAAACTCCTGGGGCGTAAAACTCCTGGGGCGTAAGACTCCTGGGGCATAAAACTCCTGGGGCCGCATCTTTTCAAGGGCCATCTGTTGGGATTTTTGCTTTCTCTCTCCCTAATTTTCCATGAGTCCCAATTTTTGACAAAGAGTCGCAATTTTTGACAAATTCAAAGCTGAAATCCAAAAATGAAAACATGGGCTCGAAAAAAACGGTTTTCATCAAAAAAAGCTCTTGGGGGTCTCCTAAATCCAAAAGAGATGGGAAAGCATCCGCCAAATAAGCAATTGGAGCTATCTTTTGCCTCACTGGCGCTCACTTTTGCCTTAACTGGCGCTCTGGAAGAAATGCCTAACTCTACTCCAGCTCCTTTCTGGATTGGCTTCCCCGTGGGGGGAAGAGCATCTCACACTTTGTGGGGTGGGCTTTTTTAATAATTTTAAAATCCCACCGGTGAATTACTGGCCGGTGAAAAAATCACCACTGAACGCATTATTACACAGATTAAAATCTTGATGCAAGTGTTTTTAAAAAAAAATTAAACAATTTTATTATTTTTTTTCCTTTCTCTTGAAAAAATAATACATCAGCCAGTCCGGAAAATCATCTCTCTACCCTAAAAACCCTTGTGCTATATGGACGATTTGCTATTTGCCCAAAAACGCGCCACCTTCTCACGCCCTGGGGCTACCCTCAAAAAAAATTTTGCCTCCCCTTAACCACTAGGAAAAGACTCAAATGGCAATTTCAGAAGGATCATTTTCTTGCCCCAAGAAGGCAGTGATGCTTGCTAAGGCAATAATACCGCCACTATCCTCAGTTTCAAGGATTGGAGCGAGAGTGATTCCCTGATGCTCTGAAATTATTTTGAAGCCACAAACCACAATATTTGGACATCTTCATGAGCGGCAAGATAAGATTCACATGATGGCACTCGAGGATTACAGTGGGCGCTACCCTAATGTGAAGTGGCGCTCGCTACCGAAAGATTGCCCACCTGGCGCTTCTTTGGAATGCAACAAGCCCCCAGAATAATGGCTTTATGGCAATGTTTGGGTGAAATGTGCCTATGGTCTCTTTGATTGTGTGGGATATTTTACGTCTTTCACAATTGATTATATGGCAACGGCTTGATTTTACCCATCTGCGGGAAAAAATACCCTAAAAGGAGCTCCATAAGCCTACAATTCCTGGAAAGGGCGCCTTCTTTCAAAAAAGTTCCAAAGCCCCTAAGCCCACGCCTAAATCCTAGGGATGCAGAAACCCATAAAAAAACCCACCGTGGTCGCCAGGTTCAAGGATCTCACCCCTTCTCTAAGGGGTATAGTGTAGAGCTCGGAGGCGCTTTCCAGAAGCCATTCCGGTAGCCCTGTGCTTTCAGGCCCAAAGAGCAGTCCATCGCTTTCCAGCGGGGAGTATTTGCTGAAATGCTCTCCTTTTTGGGCGGAGGTGGCTATTATCCTTTTCCCTGTCCAGCTCTTTTGGAACTCCTTCCAGTCGGCCCAGACATGCATATCCACAAGAGGCCAATAGTCCAAGCCGGCTCTTTTGAGGTATCTGTCGCTAAGGGAGAAGCCCAAAGGCTCAATGAGGTGAAGGGAGAGATTGAAGCCAGCGCAGAGCCTGGCGATGTTGCCGGTGTTGGGTGGTATTTCCGGCTCATAGAGTATAATTTCCATAAAACGCCTCTCGCCTCGAAAATGACCTGGGGGCTCGCTAGTAACGAGCTCGCCCCCGCGGATTTCACTATGATACACCATGACCCCATGGACTTGGCTCTTGGGATTTTTAATCCAGGTCTCTCTTTTTTTTAAAAGGATCTATTGCTGCTTGCGGGTTTTTCCGACCCCTAGAGCTCCATATGGGTTTAGCCCTTAGCTGCCTCTTCTTGGCTCAGCGCCTCTTAAACATATTTAATTTCCCCAATAATCTCCACATATCCATGAGCATTCTCCACCCGCGCTTCTACCTGATTTAGCACTTCCCAAAACAAGTTTCCTCTCCCGCCGGGCATCCAATATGGAAGCTTATGCTATGCCCCGGGGCTTGGAGCTCCATTTAATCGAGAGTAACACTTGCCATTTGTGGCGATAACCCAAGACTCCATCACCTTGATGGCCCACCCAGGGGCCTCAAGGGGAAGGATGGACAAATGTATGAAGACGGGTCAAGGTGGCTTAATGCAGGTCAAGGAGCATTGTGGCGGGTCATGGCGGGGTAGTTAATGTGGGGCAAGGCGAGTTATAGCGAGTTAAGATGGAACAAAGCTGGTCATGGATGGGTAATAAGATATATTAGACAGCTAACTTCACCTCTCAGGGGAGTGACTCTAGGCTCTCTTACATTGTTAAGGGGGGATTGTTTGGAGGGAGATATAGACCTTTGTCGAATTCGTGGACCTTTCATCTTGGAGGAGGAAGGTGGTTTCCCATATAATTTTCAAGGCGTTTTTTTTAACTTGACAGTGTCTTTTACCTAGCTTGGGCGATTTTGCAGCTTTCACGGGGAAATTTTGGTATTTTTTCTGGAAATTCCCCTCTCTTAGGTGATGGTGGAATTGACAAATGTGGGAAGAAAAAGAAGCCATAGGCTAATTTGCCTGTTGCGGAATCTGGAGCGGAAGCTCCAGATTATAACAAGCGTATAGAGGGAAACAGATAGGATTCCACCTCAAAGGGCGGATTATAGCTTTTAGATCAAAAAAAACCATTAAAGCCAAAATGCGATTTTTTGCTCTTGAGATTATCCCCCCTCATACGGCTCCTAAAGTTCAAGTAATTGCTCGCTACTATACAATAATGTTGCGCCTATTAAACCAAAACTTTCCAAAATGCGTATTTTTCGTGAAATATTATTGTGAAAAATTCCTCCGCGAGGCTAATTTATCCTGCTCCCTTTCTTTTCCTTGAGTCAGTACGGAGCTCTATCCGCTCACTCATCCGCCCATCTCAAGTTCTTTCAGAACCCCAGAGCTCAAGCATGGATCCTTTTCCTCGGCCCAAGGATAAGGAAACTGCTACCCATAATCTCCCCCTCGCTTGCGAGGGTTAGATCCCTGAGCGTCTCCATGTTGAGCTTGACGCTTGCCAGCGGGGGAAACTCATGGTGCGAGTTAAGTAGCTAAGGCTCTCACTGTGCTTAATTATGGATTAGGCCCTGTATATGGTCCTTTGGCGAGCCGCTATGCGAAAGTATGGTGCCGTAAGTGAAGATTTGTCTTCCAGCGGGTATCGCGGGGTGAAAAAGACATCACTTTTTTACTATTGCCGCGGCTGACATGCACAGAACTCATTCCCTGCATCTCCTTGAAGAAATCTTTGTAGTTCTTGTTTGGAACGGCTCTTTTCCCAGAGAGGCTCTTGTGGGAAAGAAGCTGGATCCAGCTATTACGTGAGCCCGGTTGGGAAGAT
>JAITJT010000154.1 GCA_031278795.1 Deltaproteobacteria bacterium
AATATTACGAATTCTAATTGTTCCCTTATACTATGGACAAAACAGGAATTTTAAATTCTTAGATTGTTGTTTGCGAAACTAATCATGGGAGTATTTTGGGAGTACTTTTGGAAGTATTTTGGGAGTATTTTGGAGGTATTTTGGGAGTAATTTTGGAAGTATTTTGGAATAATTTTGGAAGTATTTTGGGAGAATTTTGGGAGAATTTTGGAAGTATTTTGGGAGTATTTTTGGGAGAATTTTGGGGGTATTTTTGGATAATTATTTCACTCACCTCCAAAAGCGTCATGGGCTTAAAGCAAGTTAGCGGCAGTATAAGTTAGCGGCAATATAAGTTAGCGGCGGTATAAGTGAGCGTAAGTATAATAATTTGGTCAAATGATTTAAGGAGAAAAATAACATGTTCTGGGACATAAGAAAGGCGAGGGAAAAAGATTACCAAGAGCTAATTGAGCTGTGGGAGGCCTCGGTCAGAGTCACCCATGACTTCTTAGCGGAGCGCGATCTTCTTTTTTATAAAAAGAGACTTCCCGAGTATTTTGACCAAGCTTTTTTGCTCGCTCTTCAAGAAGACAAGAGGATAATTCACGGATTTGTGGGAACAATTGATGATTCCATTGCGATGCTCTTTGTCCATCCAGAACGAATGGGTATGGGTATCGGAACATTGCTGTTGGGTGTAGCGATGTTAGAACTAGGAGCAAGAAAAGTCGACGTGAACGAACAAAACCTAAGGGCTAAGAAATTTTACGAGAAATATGGCTTCCGCGTGGAAGGCCGCTCGCCTGTGGACGATGAGGGTCTTCCCTACCCATTGTTGCACATGGTCTACCAAAGAAAGCGCAAGAAGCGCTAGTTAAAGTGGAGGGATCTCTCAATTATCCAAAGGGAAAAGATAAAATTGTTGGCTTGTCGTCACCACTATCATGAAGGGGCTTATTATTAGCTAAGCCCCTAGCCATCTTTGAGGATTTTTTTACAAAAAGATAAATAAGTTTAGGCATCTTGGAGGGAAACAAAAAGGCCGGGGCGATGTAACATCGCCCCGGCCTAAGAAAAAGGCTAGAAAGTGCTTAAGGGGAAAATCCTAGGCGTCCTTGAGGTGGACGTGCTTTAAGGCCTCCCTTATGGATGAGGTTCTGGCCACGGCGGATTTCTGGCCGGCTAGATCCTTCACTAGTATTCCGTCCTGCGACTCAACGGGCACGCAGAAGGAGTGGAGGTTTCCGAAAGGATCCTTGTTCATCTCCTCTTGGGTGAAGGCGTCCGGATCGCCCCAGGGGTCGCGGTCCGTGAGCCTGAAGATGTAAATGTCATTCCCGTGGCCCATCCAGAGCTCCTTCTTCTTGCTGTTGTAGAGCAGATCCCAAAGGAAGCCCTCCTCGAAGTCATAGATGTTCCTCTGAACTGGGATCCCTAGGATGCTGATGGGGGCCTTATCCAGGAGTTTCAGGATGCCCACGGAGGTGGAGTGGAGCTCCCAGGTGGCCCGGCTCTTCTTGGTCTCCTCGTCAAAGGAGTGGATCTTGGCGAAGAGCAGGAAGGCGGCTCCGGTAACCGGGCAAATGGCCACAGACTGGATATCGTTGGAGTTCTCGTCTACACCGGTGAGAAGGGTCTTGGAGGTAGCTTTGAATGCCCCCTTCTCGTCGATTTCGAGGCTAACGTAATCCAGTCTGGAGTCCTGGCCATTCCCTTTTGGGGTTCCCTGCTTGCCCCCGGCGCAAGCCACGAAAATGTCATAGCTGTTGGCGCCGTTGGGCTTGAAGATGTCCAAGGCGGTGGCGTTCTTGCCCACGGGTATGCTCTTGGCGGGCTGGCCGTTCACGGTGCCGGAGATGGGCGTGAGATCGTCCGGATTAAAGATGACCAGCTGGCCCTCGCTGTATTTAGAGTCCGGGGTGCCGTGTCCAACTATCTCGTTGAAGGCGGCTATGAGGTACTTACCCGCGATCCCCAAAAGCTGACCCACGGCGGTGGCGCCGGACACCACGGGCTCGTAGATGCAGGTCTTGGCGACCTTCCAAGGCGTGGCCGAGCTATCGAACTTGACTACCTTGTGCTTGGAGGCGGTTATGCCTATGACGTTATCGCCTATGACGGCGACCGAGCGCAGCTCGGTTAGGTCGTCTACGGGATTATCCTCGGTTGTCCACTTGGCGCCGGACTCCGGGGTGATGAGCTTGAAGGGGATGGGCTCCGGCGAATTGGCCTCGGTCAGGAGGAGCTTGTTCCCCGGCAGCGGAAAGACTGTTGGGTAGCCGTTGGTGACTATCTTGTTCTTGACGGCCGAAAGCGCTCCAACGGTGCGGTAGATTCCGCCTACGCTTCCTTCCTTATTGTCAATGGTTGTTACGGTGAATGCCGCGACGAGTTCGGGGACAACGTTTAGATCGTAATCGAATGTGGCGTTTTGATCAGTCATGGACTTTCCTTTCTGGAGATGTGATATGTGTAAGATTGGCCAATAAGCCTATTAAGGCTGGTTTGGGCTCCATAAAATCGCGTTTCTGTGAGCTCTTTCCATGAGTATTTACCAAGAGCATTTACCAAGAGCATTTCATGGGGGGCTCGTAAACTTTCGCCCTACCCTTTTGGAGATGAGCGTTTTTCTGGCGGGATGCGTATTGTATTAGCATCTTTATGCCACACCAGGCGCAATTTCAGCGCGCCTCGGACATAGCAATATTCCCTGCTTTTATCTTGAGGTAAATTTTTTATTATTAGGTTGAGGTTGTCGCGCTTTACCCGCTTTGAGTGAGGAAGAGGTCAAACGCGCAAGATTAAAAGCTTTTTTTGGAGCGTTGCCTGAAAAGCATTCAGGCAACGCTAACTTGCGACAGCTTGGAGGATTTTTGGAGAATTTTAGGCATCACAAGTTTTTAAAAAGCTGGAAGTGAAAGAAATGTTTTGGTCTGGATTTTACCCATGCCGCGCTGAAATGTGCGCTGCAGTTGGGAAAACTTAGTTCCGCGTTCCCTTTGAGCGCCACGGCAATTAAAGGATAATACAGAAGAGATATGTCCATGTCAAGGGTTTCAAGGGAAAAAATTTTTTTACAAAATTTATTTTCTTCCAAATTTTAAGTGAGAACCCTCTTTAGTGTCTTATTTTTCCTAGGCTAGCTGAATTATATGGGGGATAGGAGAAAATTTTCCCGCTTTGATTATATTGTACGGGAGAAAGCATATAAAAAAATTGGCCATAAAATTCCCATGAATCGCCGTTTCGTCTAGCTATACGCTTAAAATATTCAGTCATCTAGATAAATTCCATAAGGCATAAGCTAAAAAAAATTAGCCTATTCAAAAGATCTATCAATAAAGCACTATATAGAGATTTCCTCTCTAAGGGCGGAACTCTTACGCTATTCCATTTTTTGTACCTATCCCAGGCTTTTTAAGCTTCACCTTTACTTTCAGAGGCGTGCTATTCTTTTATAGATTATCGCGCATGTGAAATATTCAAACATCGCGATATAGGACTATGGGGTTTTTGCTCTTTTACCGCGGCTCCCGGGCGTAATTAGCCTTCCCTTTTAACGCGCATTCTTTGCTTCTTGATTCTCTCTTTCTATAGACAGAGCGATAGAAAGCTAGTTCTCTTTACAAATTTAGTACTTATAAGGCTCGAAGAGCTTTTTTACTTTTATTTCATAGCTATCTTCACTTGTTTTGGGCGCATCTCGCCTTAAGGCGAAATACTAATCTAGATATCTAGATATGTTCGCTTGCGTTTGTTTATAGAGCGGAGGAATTTTTAAGGCGCAAGCTAATATTTAAGCTCTTAGCCAAGTTTAAGTTTTAAGTTTAAGCTCTCGGCTTTTACTCTATGCTAGGCTTGAAACTAATAGCTGTTCTTTGAAATGTAGCTAAGCTTTAAGCTAAAAGATTGGGGAAACTCAAGGAAAACTAGTTGCTATAAGGCCCGAAAAAAAAGGTCCCGTCTTTCACTTTTAGCTTTCGCTAACATTTTTCGCCCCCGCGGGCTCTAGCTGCATTCTTTTTACTTAAGTTATGAGGCAAGCTCCACTAACATTATCCGTATATATCTAGATCTATACTCCAATTATTCATTCCATATTCAGAAAAATTCCTCTCTTGGATAAATCTAGATCTATACTCCAATTTTTTCCCCTTCCCCTCTTTTATTAACATTGAGACCTTTACTCTCATGCCTTTAGCCCTCTTAGCCCACTTAGCCTTGTCCAGCTTGGTCTTATCTAGCTAACACTTGTTCAGCTCGCAATTGTCCTTATAGTCTTGCGTCTCTAAACCAAGTCCTCCCAACTCTATGATCTCCACCTAAGGCTTATCCAGCCCTCCAGCTCCAGGGACCGAAAAAGAATCTCCAGGATTTTTAAAGAGCTTTCCAAGGGCTTTTTGCGCTATTATCCCACATATGGTGTGTTATTTATGCCAAGAACCCATAACAAGCGTTGTTTCCCTGGAATCCCTTGTCTTTTGAGCTTTCAGGCCTTATGATTGTGAGGGTAAGCTGAAATTGCAGTGGAGAGCTTCCAGGCGGAGGGCCCGTTTTTTGGGGGAGCCCTTTGTTCTTTGGGGATAGCGTCCTATCTTTTTTTTAAGGGAGTGTCATGCTCGTCTACCATCCAGTTTTCCATAAAGACGACAGCATGTACGTCTTCTCCACCTGGACGACCCCTCTCTTGAAGGAGCCCGCCAGGCTCTATATAGGAGACGAGGTCTGCGACCTGGAGGAGGGTCCCTCCTATGAGCTGGTGGGGACTCCCATCTGGAGCAAGGCGGTGGAGCTAGCCTCCCTGGGGAGGGAGCTCCACCAGAGGCTAGTCTATCCGGAGGTGATGGAGGGGACGGCCAGCTTCCTAGCGTCCATGTCCCGAGGCGACGTCTTCGCCGAGGCGGCCCTCAAGTTCCTATCCAGGTTCAGGCCGGCCTTGGAGCAGTTCGAGCCGGTGGTGCTCTTCGCCTTTAGGCTTTCTGGTTCCGGCCACGCGCCCATGAACCTGGAGCTCACCAAGATGAGGATGATCAAGTCCTTTCTAAGGGAGCATAGGGTCCTGGGGCTCTTCCACCAAGAGGACGCCCCCTACTTTACAGGTATAGGTGTCAAGAGCTATGAGCTGGTGCCCCACCCCCGTGAGGAGGGTTTAAGGGGTCCGGATGCCTCTGAGCCTTCCCTGCCGGAGCTTCCCATCCAGGGACACGCCCTGGGTGGGGGCTTCTCGGCACTGAAGTACAAACTCCCCCCGGAGGAGGGCTACGGGAGCCTGGACAAGGGGCTTGCCAGACCCCAGGTGGTCTCCATGAACCCACCTTCCGGAAGGACAAGGGAGGGGGCCCAGGCCATAGAGCCCCTCCAGGCCTGGAAGGCCTGGAGGGCTCTAGTGGATAATAAGAAGAAGCCCCCTTACGCCTTGGAAAAGACGGTCCTAACCCTTCCTCCGTCCTATTGGATGAAGAGCACCGCGGAGTTTTTGGGGATGATCCCCCTCAAGTGGGCGGATTCCGGAGGCTTTTTCCACGGATCGCCCTCGGCCCACTCCTGGGGGGACGTGCTCTCCAAGGTGGCCCCCTCCTACGGCTTCTCCGGAAGGGCCGAGGAGCTCTTTCCTGTGCCTATCCTCTCTGGATCTCTATTGGACATTGCCCTTTCCTCCCATAGGGAAGAGATATTCTTAAACCTCAACAGCCGCAAGCCCATACCTTCTAGGCATATTTTAGCCACCGGCCCCACCGGGACAGGAAAGACCCTATTGGGTACCTTCGCCCTCATAAACGAGTGCCTGGAGCGCAAGCAGCCCGTTATCTATCTGGGACCCACCAGGATGCTGGTGGAGGACGCCGCCCAGGAGTTCAAGCGCCTGCTCACCATGCTGGAGAAGGGCTTGGGTAAGGGTGTAGTGCTCATCAAAAGAGACGACATCATAGTATCCACCGGAGAGACCTTCCAGGACGACGCGAGGATAGCTAACGGGGACTTCCGGGCCGCTTTCGTGGTCTATGAGAAGGTCTCCAACTTCTTCATAGGATCGGATCTGGTGAAGCATCTGGGCATGGCCCTAATAGACGAGCTGCACATGCTGGGTGACAGAACCCGGGGCGGATCCCTAGATGCCACCTTGGCGAGGCTCGTCTTTGAGTCCAGAACCAGGGCGCTAAGATCGGAAAACCCCTTGCGCGTAATCTGCCTCTCCACGGGCGCCATGGCCGAGGATGAGACCATACTATCTCTACTTAGCTCAGAGTGTGAGGAGGGAGCTAGTGAGGAAAACCTTGGAGGAGGCCTTGTAACAAGCGCCCTTAATAGCCTAGGGGCGAAAGACGGGAGTCCTTCCCCGGCTAGTCCAAGATCTTCTAAAAGGCCTCCTCTGGTACTCTCCGTCTATGAGAGGCCCCAGAGGCTCCTCATGTACGTGCAGCCCACGGCCTCCAGGTACCGTTTCAGGCCCATCCACGTGAGCAGGCTCCAGGACCGCCTGGAGCTCTCGGACTTGATCTTGGACCAAGGGGAGGGCATGAGTTTTGAGAACACCCTGGACGGCTGGATACCTGGGCATGAGAAGCTCATCTACGCCAGCTACTCCTGGAACTCTCTTTTGAGTTTCGTGAACAAAATGCTGAGGCTGGGAAGATCCATCGTTTCCTCCATTGAAAAGGACAGCTTCTTTTTAAAAGACCTGGAGCTAAGCCTGGTGCGCTCGGGTTTTTCCGAGCGCACCAGGGACTTCTACCTAAGGTGCGCCGAGAGGGGCATATTCTTCCATTTCAGCGGTTTGGAAAAGGAGACCAGGAGATTGATGGCCGAGGGATACCGGCGCTTTCGGCCGGTATCCCTGGAGCCTTTCATCCTCTGCGCAACCGAAACCATATCCTACGGGGTGAACCTCCCGGCGGACGCCTTATTTCTGGAGACGGTCATGTGGCCCCGCTCGCGCTTCGACCGCTTCTACTCCATAGAGAGCCTCACCAACAATGAGTTCAAGAACCTGGTGGGGCGCGTGGGCCGCCACGGGCACATCAAGCCCGGTATCATCCCCACGGTGGTGGTCAACTGGAAGATGGGTAGGGACAGCACCCTCAGGAAGGTGTTTCCGGAAAGGAAGAGGGACATGGAGAGGCTCTGCTCCTCCCAGCCGGTCTCCAAGATAGACTGCCACGAGCTGGAGGATCTCTTAGCTAGGCGTAAGCCCCCCTTGAGCGTCTCCAAGTCACCGGCCGCGGCGGGTAGGTTTCTAATCTTAGCCTTCCTCCACGCCTGCTCCATCAAGGGGGGTGATTCGTATGAGCTCGTCACTATTAAAGACATGGAGGATTTTTTAAACTACACCTACACCTTTAGGAGCCTTTTAGGCTCTTCCAAAAACGAACGCGAACAGATATCCCTCATGAGAGACCTGAGGGACAATATCCGGGACTACTTTAAGGCACTCTCGGAGAGTTTTGGCGATTTGATTGTCAAGAGAAGGGATACAGCGTCAAACCAGAGGGCTTATATCCCGGGAAAACTCGCTATCAATTTAGCCAGAAACGGAACCAACCCCTTAACCCTAACTGAACTCGACTCCTTCATGAAGCTAGATGTGGAGAGCTCTAGGGTGGGGGAATCCCCCACCCTAGAGTTCTGGACCTCTCCTCAACTCTTTGGCCTCAAGGCCCTGCTTCTTTCGCCCCTGTGTAGCGAGAACCGAGGGGTATTCTCGAGGGGTCGCTTCGACCCCTCGGCCCTCAGGCTCGCCAAAGACGGCCTTCCCGGCCTTTCCTCCCCGGATGATGAAAAAGAGGTCTTCCGCTACTACGCAACGCCCTTAACCCAGGCGCTTCACGCCTCCGGCCTCGCCTTAAGCGAGGCCCAGGCTATGAGCGAGCACATCGCCTCCATTGTGGAGCGTATTGTTACTAGCCGGGAAAGGCATATGGAGCTCTCCACCATGAGGCGCCTGTCCCTAAGGGACAGGCTGCTTCCCTATGTCTACAGAGTGCTCCTAAGTCTTTTCCTATGGGTCTCAGGCATCCACATAAGCGCCATACTAAAGGCCAGTGTGGTTGCGAGAAGGCTCCAGATACTAGGCCAGCAGAGTTTTCTTAACCTCAAGGAGAACATGGGAGTCATGGAGGCCTTCTCCAAAGAGCTGGAGTTTCTCATGGAGAGCCCGGAAAGGTCCTTAGACTATGAGTTTCAAGCGCTAAAGCCCAAAGAGCCCAAAATCCCAGAGCTAAAGGACAAGGATGATCCCAATCCAGAGGAAGAGGCGGGCGGGCACGCCATCGACGGCCAGGCCTTTGACAGGAGGTTCACCGAGAAGATTGTCTTGGTCCTGGATAGCTTCCTGGAGTACATCGCCGTGGACCCTCAAAACGCCCCTCTTTTGGAGAGCCTCAAGGCTATGATAGAGCGGGTGCGCTACGGACTGACCCAAGAGGAGCTGGAGAAATATCTCCCCTCCCTGGAAGGGGGTGGGGGACTCTCCCGGGAGGAGTGGCTAAGGGCTGAAAAGCAGCCTAAGGCAGTGGAAGATGACTCGCCTCAAAATGATAGTGACTTTCCAGAAAACCCTTGAGTGAGAATGCCCTAGGGAGTTTTTTATGAATAAGCGTGCTAATCCTCACGATAAGTTAAGGAGATAAGCCAAAAACAGCTTGGTTTTGATAATTTTTAAGGCAAAAATGCTGAAAATCTGGTATATAATTAGACATACATCTTAAAAGCGTAAACAGCATACACGTTAATAGCGATAATAACTGAAGAGAGGAAAAGAACTCTCTTTCTTGGGCAAAAGCCCTAAATTGGCCAAAGCCAAAAAAAGTCCATAAAAGGTTCTTAAAATAGTTTCCCAAAAGCAGTCCTAAAATCAAATAAGAAAGAAAAAAACTGGAACATAAATGCGCATCTTCTTCCCCATCCCAGAGGATGGAAACCTTTGCATCCTCAACACCTGGACATCCCCCCTCCTCCACAAAGAACCCAAAGTCCATTTCGGGGTTAGACACACCGAACGGGGCTACGCCCTGGATGGGGATCCCCCATACCTACTCAAGGGAAAAAAGATCTGGGACAACGCCCAGTGGCTCTACTCACACGGCCGCGAGGCGCACTACATCCTCTCCAGGCGTGGTATCCAAGGGGCTCCCATCGCCCTTTCCCACGAGGACACCTTGAGGGTGCTCTCTAGAGAGGATGAGAACCTTCCCCATCTGCTCATCTTGGAGTACGGAAGGCCACCCCTGGAGATCCAGGATCCCAAGCTCATCCTGGCCTTCCATTTGGCGGGCGACTTGGCCGCGCCCTTGGATTTTTCCCAGAAGGAAAAGGAGCTTCTGGGGGAGTTCATCCGGGCCCAGCCCATGACCCTGGCCCTTGTCCATCCCTTTGACCTTAGCTCTTTTTCTGACTACCAGGAGAGCGCATCTCCTCTGCGCTTCCCTGAAAGGGAGGGGCGGGAGAGAGGCCCATCAGGTTCTTACCAGGACTACCCAGGAAGGCGGAGTGGCCCTTTTGGGCGTAAGGCATACTGGGATTCCAAAGATACGCACTCTGGATATAAAGAGAGGGGGCGTTTCCGCGAGGAGAGTCACCCCTATCCCGGCTGGAAGCTATTTTTGGAGAAAACCAGCAGCCCCAGGACAGAGCGAGTCATAGCCCTTCCTGAAGACGGTGACTTCGTGCCCTTTGTTAGCCAGATGTTCGGGTTTTTTCCCTTTGAGGCTAAGCCTAAGAGAGAAGAAGCTAAGGGAGATGACTCTCAATTAAGAGAGGGAGGCGATGCCCCCCTAAAAGTCCTGGATATTAAAGAACCTTTAAGCGCTAATGAGGCTAAAGAGGCTAAAGAAGCTAATGAAGCCAAAGAGACATTCTCTTTAAGCCCCAGCTGGAGAAGGGCCCTTGGCACCATATTTCCAGATAGCGTGAGCGTCTTACAGGAGAGGGATATTACACCCAACGCCTTCTGGAGGGATTTCTTTCTAAGGGAGATTCAGCCTGGAACCTTGATGCACCGGGCTATGATTGAGAGGCGGGCCCTATTTTTTGAAAAAGCAAGGCACGGTCACTTTCTGGTGACCGGGCCCGTGGGGACTGGGAAGAGCGGGCTAGGGCTAATCTTTCTCCTAAGGGGCCTCCTTAATGCCTATGACGACCGCAAGTCCCCATATAAAAACGTTTGCTACATAGCCCCCAGCCGGGCCCAGGCCTTGGAAGGGGCTAGGTGTTTTCTGGACTTGGCCAATATCCTGGGCTGCGCCATTAATTCCCAAAAGATTCACGTCATAAGGCCCGAGAGTAAGGAACTACCTAAAGGAGACATAGGCGCGCTCTTTGTCTCCTACGAGGATTCTTTAGGGCTTTTAATGGATGCGGGATATTTAGATTCCTTAGGGGCCGTGGTGGTGGACGAGCTTCTGAAGGTCACGGATCCCAAAGGGGGAAGCTCTTTGGATCTGCTTCTCTCCGGGCTCATCATGGAGGGCTGGCTGAGGAGAAAGGAGAGACTGCGGCCTCTTAAGATAATGGCCCTAAGCCATGAGGCCCTGGAGCGGGAGAAGGCCTTTGTGGGAATACTTTCCCATCGGGACTCCCCCTTAGGGAGTCCCGTGATAAAGCCCTTGGAGCTAAGACCGGAGAAGCCTCAGAGCCCTCAGCACTCTGTCCTCTTTCAGGCATCATACGCCAAGGCGCGTTTCCGGGCCGTTAGCCTACATGATCTCTCCCGAAAATCCATCATGCCCCAGGACTTTCTTCTGGATAATTCCCGGGGCTCCAATTTCAAGAACATAGCTATCGGATGGGTGCCCGGGCACAGGAAGATTGTCTACTCCTCACCAGCCGCCGCGGTGCTCTACGGATTTTCCAAGTTTGTCATGGAGCTGGGCCGTACGGAGGTTGAATCCATTAAGGAGTCGTCATTTACGGAGAGGCTCCTTATGGCCTTTGAAAAGGAACCGGTCTCTGATGCTGATAGGGAGTACTACCTGAGGCTATTCCAGCGTGGGGTCTTCTTTCACTACGCAAACTTGGGAACCTTGACCAAGGCCCTTATGCTTAAGGCCTTTAGAGTCTTAAGCCCTGAGAAAAACGAGCCCTTCGTGCTCATGGCGGACGGTACCTTGGCCTTTGGCTTAAGGCTTCCGGCATCCGCCATGTTCCTAGACGCAATCTTCTGGCCCAAGGAGCATTTGGACGGTTCTGTCTCCATGGAGCTCTGCGAGAGGAGCTTCATCCTCAACTACATGGGAAGACTTACAGCCGAGGACCCTGGGTCCAAGTCCCTGGTCTTCATCAACTGGCCCATCTGGAGGGGATTTGAAAACAGCGACAGGCACCACTTTGAGCTTAGGAAAAACAGGCTCACATCCCTTTTCTCCCAAGAGCAGCCTCCCTTCATAAATATCGAGCTCTTAGGCTATTTGGATTTCTCCAGACAAATCCTAAGCCTCCACGACTACCCGCTCTCCCTCCAGGAGCTCTTTCTTACGGGCCTAAACCAGGCGCTTAAGCTTAAAAAGTCCAAGGAAGTGAAGATTTCTGAGATAGTGGAGCAGCTCCTTAACGGCTACTCTGTTAGGTCTTTTGTGGAGAAAGACAGACCCGCCAATATTTCCGATCTATCCAATAGGATAAACAGCTATTTCACGGAGCTTTCGGAGCCTTTCCCGGGAATGGTCCCTATAATAAAGAAACCCAGGACGGGCGCCAAGAAGATATCCATGAGGTTCAAGTCAGACGATGGCGTAACCCTTATGCTCAAGCATAAGGTGGATCCAGCGTCATTACTAACGCTTGCCAGTTTCCTGGAGGCTTTTCCACCGGACTCCATCTGGCAGGAGAGTGAGCATTTTGGGCTCATGGTCCTCTTGATGGTGCCGCTCATCAAATGCCTGGAGCGCTATCTCCCCAGGGTCTTCCACCTTCCCACCATACTCAGGGAGCACGAGCTGGCCGTGGCCCGCACGGAACCCGTTGAGGCCCACATCTTTTTTAGGGAACGCTCAGGGGCTTTCACTACGCTCTTGGAGGAGAGCGGCGTGAATTCTGTATCAACTAGGGAGATGGCGCTGCGTATCATGTCCAACGCCAACCAAGTGGTGAGGGAGTCCATGCGGAAACATAACCGCAGCAAAGATGACGGAAAGGTCTTCACCACCGTGAGGGACGCTGTGTTGGAGTACATCTTCCCCCAAGAGGAGAGGCTCTTAAGGTGGTTTTTAGGCCACGACCTAGCCCAAATCCAGGAGGACATGTGTCCCAGGGACTCCGAGATAGGCGAGAAGAGGGTGGACTTCACCTTTGACTGCCTGTACCGCAAAAGAACCTTTGGGGTAATAGAGTGCTTCATCTGGGTGCTTGAGTCGCAGCCCTGGTACCCGGAGGAAAACATAGAGAGCTTAAGGAAAGTCCACGCCACCCTAAAAGAGAGGCTGGAGAACGAGTTAATGCCCACAGATCTTAAATCCTTGGAGGATTATCTTTGAAATAGCCCATAAGCCATAAACCATAAGCAAGAAGCCATAAGCCAAAACTTTAAGCTATATGAGGAAGATCTTATGGTTCCATGACACTTATCATTGCAGCAAGATTAATCCTTGAAACATGGACTAAAAGACCAGGAAATACGTTGAGCCTAAAGTAGGAGGATCTAGCGAGCCGCAGGTAGGGATTTTCCATATTTTGGAATGATTTAAGGCTTTTTCCGGCACAAAAGACAACGAAATAAAAATATTTTTTAGCCTTATGCCATAAGCTCTAACGTAAAATGACCTCTTCATAATTAGAATTTACACTAAACTTCTCGCCCCCTAATTTGAATATATATAAGTGGGTTTTGTAGAGAAGGCCTCTCGAGAGAACTAGCGAGAAGGCTTAGTAAGAAAAAAAATAATGCAAAAATAATAATGAAGAGGTATTTAACCATGGAACTAGTAATTCACCGGGGCAGCAAACAGATTGGCGGGAATATTATAGAGATTAGGACGGATAACGCCAGAATCGCGCTTGACTGCGGAATAAATCTTCCTGATTTAGATGACCAGGCGCAAGATGAAGATGATATTTCCATTGAAGGCCTCATGCACGGAAAAAGCGCCTTTGACGCGGTGCTCCTCTCGCACCACCACGGTGACCACTGCGGCTTGATGAGGAGAATAAACAAGGACATCCCCATATATGCGAGCGCCATCACCAAGGAAATACTCGATGTGGTGAGTGATTTCATAAACAAAGAAAGACCCAGGATAGACCACGTTCTCAAGCCGGAAAGCAGGGTTAAGGTGAAGGACATCGAAATACTACCAATTCCAGTAGGGCACAGCGCCAGGGGCGCACTTATGTTTCTCATCGACAGCGGTGGAAAGTCCATTTTGTACACGGGAGATTTCAGCCGCGTTGAGGACAAATATTTTGACCGTTTCGGAAAAGTCGACGTCCTCATATGCGAGGGCACAAACATAGACTTTGATATTGGTATGAAGGAAGAAGAGATAGAAAAAAAGATGATTAAATTGTTCCAAGATGCCCCTTCGCACGTGTTTGTGCTGTGTTCAACGACTAATATAGACAGGATCCAAAGTGTTCACCAGGCCTGTATTAAAACAGGCCGCAAAATGGCAGTCGATCCTTTCGCCAAGGCCGTCTTGGAAAAATTCCCTGAAATTAATCTAGATCCAAAGAATGCGATAGGTTTTGTGCCCCGTAGGGTAGTTATAGAAGAAAATGAGTGTTGTTGGAATTATTTACAGAAGAACAAGAAATTTTTTCGAAAAAGAGAGGTAATAAAAAAATATGAAAAAATTGTTTTTCTGGTGCGTGTGAATTATAGCATGAAGTATTTTCTCAATGTATTGAACGACCTAGTTAATCTGAAGGGGACAACTCTTATTTACTCAATTTGGCGAGGTTATGAGAATAGTAATCCCACCAGAGATTTTCTGGAAAATTGCCGCAGTCTGGGTATTAAGAGAGAAAACCTCCATACAAGCGGTCACATCTACGGTTCAGAGCTAAAAGAATTTATAGAAAGGCTGGATCCGAAAATTATAGTCCCGGTGCACACTGTAAACGCCAAAAAGTTTAAAGATCGTTTCCCCAATACTGAGCTTTTGGATGATGGAGAGAGATTTGTCATAGCATAGAGGGAAAATGATATTTTTCTGCTTGCAAGATATGACAAAATCTTTAATTTAATCATTATCTTATGGGAAATGGCAACTGGCAATTGTTTAAAACAAGCTTAATTAAAGCTCAAAATGCGAAGAAGATGTATGTATATATTCGTGCTTGCTTTTTTAAAGAGCTTGTTGGATCCGAGAAGGGGGAACCTTGCGCCCTGCGCTTCAATTTTTCTTGACATTGGGCTTTTGGCATATTATAATTTTTGAGAATTTTTTGCTACTTTTATTTTTTTAGTTCCACTTCACAAAACTTATACATTCTATAAAAATCCGCAAAATATTAGTCTTAATTGAGTAATAAATAAGAGAAAGATAAATGTCAGTCGAGAATGCGATAAATCAATTGATTTCCTTAAGAGATCTGAAAGGAAAATATATTGTCCC
>JAITJT010000212.1 GCA_031278795.1 Deltaproteobacteria bacterium
GAATTTGATTGTTGAACGGGCGAAAGATGCCGAGCTGATAATGGTGAAGCACACGGAGATCACCAAGAGCATAATCGATTCACTGCCAAAGTTGCGCTATATAGGGATACTCACCACGGGTTACGACGTGGTCGACGTGGATTACGCAGAGACCAAGGGCATAGTGGTCACCAACATCCCCGAGTACAGCAGGGACGCGGTGGCCCAGTACGCCATCGCGCTCCTCCTTGAAGTCTGCAGCCACGTGGGACACCACGACGATGTCGTGAGAACCGAGAAATGGAGGAAGAATCCGGACTGGACCCACTGGGATTTCCCCCTGATTGAGCTAGACAGCAAGATAATGGGGATAATCGGATACGGGGCCATTGGGCACACCACCGGGCTCATAGCCAAGGCCTTTGGCATGAAGGTCAAGGCCTTCAACAGCGATTTCCCGCCCTACAACCCGGAGGACATTCAGGACATAGTCTCGTTTGAGGATCTCATCACAACGGCCCATGTCATATCCCTCCACGTGCCGCTCACCTCCGAGACGGAAGGGTACATCAACAAGGATTTGATAGCCCGCATGAGGGACAAGGTCATAATCATAAACACGGCCAGGGGCGGTCTCATCGTGGAGCAGGACTTGGCGGATGCCCTCAACTCCGGAAAGGTATGGGCCGCGGGTCTGGACGTTTTGATTGACGAGCCACCCAAACCCGACAATCCGCTCCTGAGCGCCAAAAACTGCGTCATCACCCCGCACCTGGCTTTCTCGCCCATGGAGGCCAGGATGCGCCTCATGGACATCGCCGCGGAAAATGTGAAGACCTTCCTGGAGGGTAAGCCGCAAAACGTCATCAAGCCCTATGACGCTAATTAGGCTAGCACTCTTTTTTCAGACTTTTTTCTTGGGGGGAAGCATATGACATAGGACTCGCCCCTTTCGCCTCAGGTAGAGCATTTCAGGGGCATTTTTAGTCAAAAAGCGGAGCACTCCGCGAACTCCACCCCTTTATTACCCATCTATTACCCCTCTATTACCCCTGGATCAGCGTGATTCTTCACGCTGGTCCCAGGGGTTTTCTAACGCGCCTATAAACAAGTGTAAGGGGATGAAAGCCTGGTATTAACTAAAGACGATCTTTTATTGAACTTTGTCTCTCCGCGATAATGTTCATGTAATGCGGAATATCTATGTGTTGCGGGCAGACCTTGGAACATTCACCGCAAGAAATACAGGATACCGCCAGCTCGCTTTGTTTCAGAAGGGTGTATTCCATTTTGTATACAGCGTCCGCCCAAGCATTCTTTGACTTGAGCATGCGCTGGTAATCATTGTACATGGCCAGGTTCTTGGGTATCTCCACCCCTTCCGGGCATTCCATGCAGTAGCGGCAGCTGGTGCAGGGGACCGCGCCCTCTATGCTGTAGGCTTTCAAGGCCGCATCAATCACTTCCCTATCCCCTTGGGTAAGAGCTTTGAAGGGCGAGAATGTCTTGATATTGTCCCTCACATGATCCATTTCAGTCATGCCGCTAAGAACGGTTAGCACGCCTTTTAGAGAGGCTGCGTAGCGCAGCGCCCATGAAGCGAGGGAGGCCTCAGGGTCAGCCCTCTTAAATATCTCTATAGCTTCTGGGCTGAGCTTTGCGAGGGCCCCACCTTTGACGGGCTCCATCACGATGCACGGAATCTTTCTGGTTTCCAGGATTTGGTACTGTACGCCCGCTTCCTGGAGTTCCCAGTCTTGATAGTTGAGTTGTATCTGGCCAAAATCAAAGCTATATTTGTTAACTAGCGCTTGCAAGATGTCACAGCGGTCATGGAAAGAGAAGCCCAGGTGTCTGATTAGGCCTTTTTCTTTTTTTCTAAGGAGATTCTCGTAAATATTGAACTCCTCAATCATTTTCAGGTAGTCTTCCCTTACCCCGTGAATGAGGTAAAAGTCAAAATATTCTGTTTGGCATTTTTTGAGCTGTTCAGCGAAGATTCTGTCCACGTCTTTAATGTCTTTGAGCATCATTAAGGGCATTTTGTCCGCCAGAAAGTAGGAGGATCTAGCGTAACGCGAAAGAATCTCCCCCGTCACTATCTCGGATTCGCCTCCATGGTAAATCCAGGCCGTGTCGAAGTAGTTGACTCCCGAGCTTATGGCCAGATCCACCATCTCGGTCGCCAGTTGTTTGTCGATGTCACTTTGCCCGTCTTTGACTGGAAGGCGCATCATGCCAAATCCCAAGAGGGATATTTCTCCAAATCCAAAGTCGCGTTTCTCCATTTTTATTCCCCGGCTTTTTATTAGTTTTTTGTGTATTTGTTTATCTTGGACGCAATAGAAGGCTCTTTCGCTACCTAACTTAACTAGTTTTGAGCCATTAGAGCTGATTTTTCTTACATGTTTTTTATTGATGTGCTATAGTACTGCCTTTTGCAAGTTTTTGTCATTATACCATATTTAGATGTTGGATTTTTATAATGTCATAGAGGTGTTTTTTTAAGGAAGAGTCAAAATTTTCGCTCGAGGCAAAGGAAAATTTTCTCTTAAGCAAAAGTCTAAATTTTATCTTAGATGTCATGAGGGGGCCTAAAAAGGCCCCAAACCGTACTTGAGGCCCTTATATGGAAGCAAACGACCATGGATAAAGATATTTCCCCGAATCCCTACGCTCGCAGCCGCAGCGCCTACATTAAACTTGTGGTTCTCCTGGGTATCCTCAATAGTTTCGCCCCCTTCTCCATTGACATGTATCTGGCGGCCTTCCCTATCATGGCCGTGGACATGGATACGAGCTTTGAAAATATTCAGCTCACCTTGTCGGTTTTTTTCTTCGGGCTGGCCTTGGGGCAGCTCATCCATGGGCCCATAAGCGATCGCTTCGGGAGGCGGAGGCCTCTCATGGTGGGGCTTATGATCTATTTGGGCTCAAGCCTAGCCTTGGTCTTCATAAGGGAGATCCACGGCTTTCTCCTTTTCCGCTTTGTCCAGGCCTTAGGCGGTTGCGCGGGCATGGTCATCTGCCGGGCGGTGGTGAGGGATTCCTTTGATGTATCTGGCTCGGCCAAGGTCCTCACGGTGATTATGGCTGTCCAGACCATAGGACCGGTCCTGGCGCCTGTGGCCGGGGCCTATCTTCTCACGGTCGTCGCCTGGGGGGCCAGTTTTGTCTTTATGACCCTCTTGGGATTCTTTGCCCTTCTGGCCACATTTTTTACCCTCAAAGAGACCTTGCCTCCAGAAAATAGGTTGAAGCAATCCCCTCCAGAGCTCTTCAAGAATATCGGGAGGCTTTTTTTAACCAAAGAGTACATTTGCCCCGCGCTCGCCGGCGCCGTGGGTAACGGCTCCATCTTCGTCTTCATCAGCGCCTCTCCATATGTCCTCATGAACCTCTACGGTCTAAGCGCCACCCAATACGGCTTTACCTTCGCCGTGCTCTCCATTTCCATAGCCGTTGTGAGCCCAATTAATTTTGTTCTCATGAAGAGGTTTTCGGCCAGGCAGGTATTTTTGGGAGGCCTGAGCATGATTGCCATTTTTGGGACCATCGCCAGTCTTGTTGTGGCTGTCTTTGGGTACCCTGGCCCGGTTACTTTCATGATCCTGGTCTTTCTCTCCCTAATGTGCCTGCCCCTGGTTGTCGCCAACTCCACGGCCCTGGCCATGGCTGGAAGCGGCAAGATGGCCGGACTGGCCTCATCCTTAATTGGGGTCATGCAGTTTGCCATGGCCGCATTGGTGAGCTTCCTGGTGGGGGTCTTCATGGGCCTTGTGGACTCCCACGCGACCTTCTTAATAGCCCTGTGCGGCATAGTTGGTTTCTTGATAATGTTTTTTTTCCATGAGACCTAAACCCGGGTAGTTCCCGATAAGATTCACCGGCTTTGTTCATGTCACCAGCATTACCTGTAAATATGCACCAGAAAATAATTATACAAGGTTTTGCGCATCCTTGTTTTGGCGTGTGAATAGCCTTCACTGAAAACGTTTCTCAAAGCCTTCCAACAGGGAATCCAAGGGGATAAAAAGATGGGTAATTTCTAGGCTCTCCACGCTGCCGCGTTTAGGATGATATCGAGTTTCGATTTAGTTAGGCTTGTGTGTTGAGGCCACAGCTAGATGATTATTGAGGACGATATATTTGTGCCTCAACTTCACCGAAAAAATGAAAGACAATGTGGTGTTGAACTTAAGCGAGGCCAAGCTTTTCCTGGCGGAAGTTTTGATGTCCAAAAAGACTCCGAAAAGGTTTTGATTTTTTTGCTCACAAATATAGGTAATTGCTCGCGAGCCGAGCAGCACTAGAAGATAATGTAGAGGCAAAAAATTTGGGCCTAAATACTAAATTCATTGAAAAGTTGAAAGATAAAGTGAACAAGAAAATAGAGGATATTAAAAGCCGTGGAAGAAAAGAAGTTGTGACAGAAAATATCTGTCAGCACTTATCCTCCACGGCTTATGTACTAGTATAACTTAAAAAATTAAAAATAACTACTCAGGATTATAACCAGCGG
>JAITJT010000192.1 GCA_031278795.1 Deltaproteobacteria bacterium
GTTGTGATTTGAGACTTAGTTTTCTAATTTTGATGCAAATTTATAATTGGGAGTAGATTTTACAGGCCATAACGCCAACAAAATGAGAGGATATTCTATCTTTTAGCTAAATTAAAATATAATTTTGTCGTATTATACCATAGTGTTCGCGTATTTTTACGCATATCGCCGAAAATTTAGTGTGATAGATTTAACTGTAGTAGACATTGCTAATTTTCAACGTGCTCGGTGCCTTGGATTTTGAACCCAGTCAAGCTGACTTGGCAGGAAATCGTGGCCTCAATGAAGGCCCTCATGGACTAACGCTGCCTGTTGAGCCTGAGGCTCTCCACTTCAAGGCCTCGAGCAAGGGTAGGTTCGTGGTGTCAAAGGAGAGCAAAATCAAAAAATTTCTTGAAAAAAGATGTAATAGGCACTAGAATATTTCAAAATTTTTTAGTTTTGTTAAAGCTTTCTTTAACAAAATTAAAAAAGACTTGAGCTTTCAAAAGATCGCCTTATCTCGCCCACTATCCCTAAGTTTAATATTTTAGGTCACTTGTTTAGTGGAGATCTTCCACGGCCCATGGACAAAATTTGGGAAAAATTGACTTGTTTTAGGCTTTATTAAGGGTTTATTCTTAGGCTTGTTAAGGTCATATTTTTGCCTTGATAAGTGTATAATTTTAGCGTTATTTAGGGATATATTTTAAAGTTTATGTTGGTATTTTTCGGCATGTTTTTTGGGGGAGGAAAAGTCTCGAATAATAAGAAGAAGCGGTCAACACTTTGGTAGTTTTGATAATGATCCTCTAAAACGAAACATTATTTTTCATTTTTTATTATCTTGAAAACAGCTTTCTCATTTACCCTTTCTTCTTAAGTACTATACATTGTTCCTTTTTTTTAAATTAAGGCATGTTTGCTTTCTTTTAAGTTTTAAGCGTGTTTGTTTTATTTTTAAGTTTTAAACTTTTTTATTTCAATCCTTTAAAAGTTTTTTTAATAATTTTTCTTCCCTCCCCTTTTCCGGCGGACTTGTGCGTTCACAAACTATATTTATTTAAATTTAATTCTCTTTAAATATCTTTTTCGTAAAACTACGCCACCCGCATCTATGGCCTCTTAACGCTTACCTTTTGAAAGGATCTAATTTATGGCAAGCGAACCAAACGCCCCAACCATACGATGCCCGGGTTGCGGGGAAGCCGTTAAGCTTCCCGCAGAAGTTTGCGAAAACTGCGGGTACAATTTCCGGGAAGGTAAAAAACCCGATCCTGTTTTACCTCTCGCCACAGTTGAGCAAGATGACGAGCGCAAACGCAAAAAACTCTATCTAGCTGGCGCTGCCATCGCCATTGTCGTCATCATCATAATCTGCGTCCTTTCCATGGGAGGATCCGATAATAATGCGCAGGCGCCCGCGAGCCCAAAGGGCGCCACCCAAGGCCTAGAGGCGCCCCCCAAGGCCAGTGGCCCCGCCTTCCTCAGGCCCCAGGTGCCCATAGGCCTGGCCAAGGACGCGGCGGAAGCTACAGGCGAGAAGCATGATGATTTAGCGGAGACTTACGAGGAGCTGGAGAGCGAGAGGCAGTCTAATTAAATTTTGGTAGCTTGGTCAGAGCTCCCACCTGGACTGTGGGTGAGGGCGTGCACCAGGCAGCCGTGGAGAAAGGCCAGGCACTCGAAGCCCAAAAAGTCAGTGGCCCTAGAGTCGAACATGGAACGCACCTGCATGGGAAACTCGTCGTCAGCCTCCTCAAAGACCAAGCGCATGCGGATCTTGGGGAGCACCTGGAACTCCCAGAGGTGGCCGCCGGCCTCGTGGTGTCCTAGGTAGCTTCCCCCCAGGGCCTCGGCTGCGGGCGCGAACTTGTGGTGGCCATCTCCAAAGGCCTCAAATAGCGGCCCGTCTAGGAGGGTTTTCCAGTTCTGTTGCCTGCGGCTCCTTAGAACCCCGGGCAGCTGAAAGAGCGAGAGGAACTCCTCGCCGGGTTCTCCTTCACCTTTGGAGAGAACGTAGTGGATGAGGATGCTGCGGTAGTTGGGGTTGGAATCCAATCCGTCCTTGGCCACCACGCCATCTTCCGTGATGATGAAGTCCCTGCCCATGAAGCTCGCCTCGGCGCCGTTTTCCAGGGCCTTCAGGCCCAGGCGCTTGGCGCTCTCCTGGAAATCACAGCCCTTGAGCTCCTTGATGAGGCCCTGGTAGTTTTGCTCATAACCTTGTCCTTCCATAGATGACGCTCCCTTTTAATTTGTTTGATTCTAAGTTTAAATCATAGCCTTAGTAAATACACTTTTGTGATTTTTATCCATATTAAATCCTGGGCCAAAGCCCAAAAATCCAGTAGTCCCAGCCAAAAACCCAAAGGCCAAATCCGCAAAAATCTGGCCTGAAACTTGCTCGAAGAGATGCGAGTCCGCTCTTAGGGATAAGCACCTCAAAGCGGGCAGATTACAAAGAGACAAAAAAATGGCCGCCTTTAAATTCAACTTGGAGTTTCTCATTACCCTTAGGCGCCGCCGCGAGGAACAGGCGGCAACCAGCCTGGCCAAAAGACTTAGCATCATCCGCGAGCTCCAAGAACGCATCTCCAGCATGGAGGAAATCAAAGAGTCCCTGCAAGCGGATCTTCAGAGACACATCCAGAACGGCCATGTGACCCCGGCCCTTTTGTCCCTTTACAGCGATTTTCAGACAAAGCTCTTCCAGGACAAGCGTTCCGCGGAGGAGCTCCTGGCCCTAAGCCGCCGGGAGGAGGCCAAGGAACGCGCCATCCTCAGAAAGGCAGTCATGGAGCGCCAGCTCATCGAGAGATACAAGGACAAGAAAGTGGAGGACTGGAAGGCGGAGGATCTCAAAGAGGAGCAGAAAATCTTGGAAGAGATGGCTGCCCTGGTGAAGGCCCGCAAGCTCAGGATTGAAAATGATGACAGCAAACCCTAAAAGACCCTACTCTAGGACTTCACAGGCCAAAGCGCCTGTCAAGCCCAAGAGCGCGACCCCACCACCTCCCCCGCCCCCTCCCGCGCTAGTGCCCGCGGAAAAAGAACAGGCTAAGACACCCGCCCTAAAAAACACCCCCAAAACCCAGGCCAAGATATTCTCCAAACTGAGGGTCCTCATCCTCTTGGCCCTTCTCATCCTCATAGTGAGGCTAGCCTTCTCCGGCTTCTACCTAAACAGCTCCAAAGAACCAGCCATACCTGACATCCTCCCCAGCCCGGCCAAGGCATCCGCCTCGGCAACACTTCCCGCGGCTAGCGCCGCGGCCATTCCGGCCGCTGCCGCTCCCGTGGCGGCGACCGCCACCTCGGCCAGCCCCATGTTCAGCGGGGCCCTGGCCTTCTTCACGGAGGCCGCCAACCCCGCCCTGACAGTGGCCGGTCAGTCCAACGCCATACCTCTCCCTCCTGGAGACGAGGATCTCAGAACCCCCTTGCGCCCCCTTAACGCCACCCCGCAGGCCCAGAGCCCAAACGCTCCCGCCCAGAGTCCAGCCGCTCCCGCCCGCGGCCCGGTGGCCCCAGCCCAAGCCCCAGCCCAAACCCCAGTTCCTGCCCAGGCCCAAGGGCCAGCCCAGACCCCCGCAGCCGCCCAAACCCAGGCCCCATCTCAAAGCCCGGCCCAGGCCCCTTCTCAGGCCCCGGCCCAGAGCACCCCACAAGCTAGCCAAGCACCCGCCGCTAGCCCAACACCTGCGGCTAGCCAGGCGCCCGCCGCCCAGGGCGGCGCCGCCTCTCCGGCCGCCACGCCCAGGTCCCAGGGCCCTCCACCCGCTCTACCGGGGCCCTCCGCCTCCAGTGACACCCTGGCCCGCCGGGAGTTCGAGCTAACCCAAAGGGAAAACGCCCTAAACCTAAGAGAAGAGGCCCTGAGGAACATGGAGCGCGACCTAGACCGCCGCGAGCAGGATATGGCCAAGGAAAAAGTCTACATGGATCAGACCGTAGCCCGCAACGAGGCCATATTGGATGAGCAGAAGAACCTCCGCGAGGACTTCCAGAAGACCCAGGACGCCTTGAAAAGCGAGCGCGTGGAGCAGCTGGTAGCCGCCTTTAAGGGCATGAAGCCCGAGCAGGCTGGAGCCCTAATCAATAGCCTAGACGACACCGTGGCCGTGGCCATACTATCCGCCATGCCCGGAAGCAGCGCTGGAAAAATTCTCGCCATGGTGAATCCGGACAAAGCCGCCCGCATCATCAAGGCCATAGCCGACCAGAAAGTGGATCCCAAGGCCCTCCTGGAAAACACCCAGTACGAGCTGCCACAGCCCCAACAGTAAAACCAAGAAGCTAGGAAGCTAGTAAGCTAAAAAGCTGAGAAAGCAGCGATTGTTTTGAGGAAAGCGTTGTCCTGGCTTAGTTTAGGCAAAATAGGCCGGAAATGTCAAAAATAATTTTACAATAAATAAGACCCGCCTCCGCCCTACTATTCAGCCAAGCGGCTGCCCCACTAGTGCCCTTTGCCCTTGACCCCTCCCCTGGTCAGCATCTTTTGCTTTTACTATTGCCTTGAGTGAGAAAATTCAAATAAAGTCGATAAACGATTATAGCCTCTAAAAAGCTTTCGTGGACCCCTTTATAGATTCCTAGCGCTCGCCTAAACCAGGCGCATCTGTGGTGATTTGGTTAAATCTGGAACGGAAAAGTAGGTAGCCAAAGTCAAGGTTTTCATCTATTTAAAAAACCATAAACTGTGGCATTTAGGCGGGGAATCTAACGTTTAGGTAGGCTGTTCAAGGCAATTCTGTGCTTAAGATCCTGGATCCAATCCTCGGTTCTTTCCATGACCTCCATGAGCTCCATGGACTGCCAGGAGGAAAAGCCATCATACGGGTCAGGGTCCTCGTCCTCGGCGTCGTCTAGTGCCTGGATCCTCACTTCTGGCTTCTTCCCTACAGGCTTTTTGGTGATGTATCTAGCATCCTCAAGGACCTTAGGCATGGAAGCGTATAGGGGCTCATTCTTCTCGCCCCGGTTAAGTTTCTCAAATAAGTATCTGATGATCGGAAGCATTTCAAACCTCCCTTATCTTCCTGTGGTCTCAAGCTGTTCTCTAAAATTGAGACACCATACAGGAAACGGATCATTTTGTCAATACTTTTTTTGCTTAACTCCAGAACTCAAATATTTTGGAAAAATTTGAAAAAAAAGCTTTAAGTGGCAAAGACAAAGGGCTCAAGGATTTTCCTGGACTTCAGTCTCAAGTTTAACCTTTGTCCTGGATTTTTTCTCCATCTTCCTAATAAAGAGCAGAAACAGAGACAGTTCAAAGAATACGGGGAAAAGAAAAAGAAAGGTGTTCCAGAAGATGCGGATATAGATTGGGCTGAACTGGGAGGCTACCTCGCTCCAAAAAAAGCTAGGGTAGTATCCCACCATGAAGGACTGGAGCACCCTGGACTGGAAGGAATCATAGAACTCGTCTGCCGAAATAACCTTTCTTTTGGGGCTGAGCAACTTCAAATCCCCCTCGAGGGCGCTCTTGAGCGACAACTTCATGCTGTAGCGGATCGGTGAGACAATCTCCAAAAATATTAGGTCTTCGCCTAATACCTGGAAAGCCGCCTCGTCCACATGGGTCGCCACCACCTCGGCCACGTTGGGTATGAACTCATAGCGAATATCCGCCCCGGCGGTCGCCTCATGAATGCCAGCAAAGGCCCGGTGGACAGCCCCCACGGATACCTCGGTCAGGGCCACCTGGTGCTTGTTGAAAAGCCCCTTGGTCTCAAAGTGCAGCCCCAGAACCAGGGACAAGAAAAGAGACGAGATGGTGAAAACCAGGGGGAGGTACAAGTAGTAGCCTTTGACAAGTAGGTTGTAAAACCTGTTCTTCCTCTTGAAGAGGCCGCGTTTGCCCAAAAAGACCACCAGGATAACGCCCGCGGACAAGCCAAGGACGCATCCTACCAATACGAACCAGACGAAGTTTTTCAGTCCGAAAAAATCCAAGTAATGCACGATAGCCTCCATATTAAATATTAAGAAGAAGAGAAAAATAAAAAAAAGTTCCGCAAAAAATAAAAGATTTAGGGGTCACTATGGAAGACAGTATATTTTCTGAAGTGTTCACCTGTCAAGAAAAAAATTACACTTTCTGAAAAATTATTTTTCATGGAAAAGCTTATGGCATAAGTGTTTCCAAGATATAAATATTGCAATAATTTTTATTTATTTTCGTTTATCCCCAGATTTTTTCGTTTATTCTCAAAAATTTTCATCTATCCCCAGAAATTTTCATGTTTTGGCAAAGTGTTAAATTGATAAACAAAATGTATAACTTTGCTAATTTCTTTTTCTTGTGACTAAAGATTGCATTTTGTCATGAATTTAAAACCCATCTACATAAAAGATTGTTCCTTTTACGCTTTTTTTCTTATTTTTTTCCCTCATATTTTGTTTTTTTTGTCCTCCTCTAAAGCAGACAAGGGCGCGTCCCAAAGGGATGCGCCCTCACCTCTCTAAACAAAACTTCTTCAAAGAAAACTTCTTCAAAGAAAACTTCTATAACCAAAACCCCTCCATACAAAACCCATCTTTCTCCTGATCTCTTTTAGGGCATCTTGGCTGTGGGTCAAAACCGCGGCCCAAAAGACTCCAAGGGTTCTGACACCTTAGGCAGGCTAAATAAGCGCTACACCAAAGAAAAAGCCGGGAACATGTTCCCGGCTTCTCTTGGAACCCCTTAAGGAAAGGGGCTATCGTTAAATCTTTAGAAAGGCCTTTTGAGAACAGCTGCGGTTCCCAGATCCTCGGAAATCCTAAGGAGCCTGTTGTACTTGGCGATCCTCTCGCTGCGGCTCAAGGAGCCTGTCTTAATCTGGCCGGCGTTGGTGGCCACGGCCAGGTCGGCTATGAAGGTATCCTCGGTCTCGCCTGAGCGGTGGGAGATGACGGTGGTGTAGCCGGCCTTGTGGGCCATGTCGATGGCCGCCAGGGTCTCGGTAACAGTGCCTATCTGGTTGACCTTGATGAGGATGGAGTTGCCGGCGCCGCTCTTTATGCCCTTCTCCAAGCGGGTGATGTTGGTTACGAAAAGGTCGTCACCCACCAGCTGCAAGGTGCTCCCCAGATCCTTGGTGAGGTCCGTCCAACCCTGCCAATCGTCCTCGGCCAGGCCGTCCTCGATGGACTTGATGGGGAATTTCTTGGCCCAGCCCTCGTATATCTTAATCATGTCAGCTGAGCTGTGCTGGGAGCCGTCGGACTTCTTGAAGACATACTTCTTCTTCTTGGAGTCATAGAACTCGGAGGAGGCCGCGTCTAGACAGATGACCACGTCCTGGCCCGGCTTGTAGCCGGCGTCCTTGATGGCCTTCACCACCTCTTCCAGGGCGTTCTCGTTGGACTTGAAGTTGGGGGCGAAGCCGCCCTCGTCGCCCACGGCCGTGGACTGGCCCTCGGCCTTGAGGTTCTTGGCCAAGGTGTGGAATATCTCGGCCCCGCAGCGGAGGGCCTCGGCGAAGGTGTCCCCGTAGAGCGGCATCACCATGAACTCCTGGAAGTCCATGTTGTTGCTGGCGTGCGCCCCGCCGTTCACGATGTTCATCATGGGCCTGGGGAGCTCGTGGGC
>JAITJT010000202.1 GCA_031278795.1 Deltaproteobacteria bacterium
GTCAACCAGCGCTGGCCGGAGATACGTAAGGCACTTATGGATCTTGATGTTTTGACCTAAATAGCTGGACTATTTCAGGACGTGAGCGCCTACTCTCATAAAGATGCATGTGGATTCACGATTGTTGGCTTATATGCCAACAATGGAGCGCTATAACCCACGCCTTCCATCAGTTCCTTTCGTCAGAACAAAGTCTTTGAAGGTATTAAGTACTGTCTATCAAATGATTTGAGGTAAGGTCCTGTAAAACCCGGGAACACGCCTGTATTTACCCTAAAAAGGGAGAGATAATGAATTTCCAGCCTAAGATAGGCTGGTTTTAATTTAAAAGGGGGCCAAAGGCCCCCTTTTACATTTTAGACTCAAATTAGAGGAAGTATCCCATTTAGCCTTTTAGCTAATCCCTTAACACTTTAATCCCTCTCCACTTTAATCCATGTCAAATCTAGATCATATCAGCTCTTGGCTGTCTCCACCGTAGTATACAACACAAAAAAACACAGCTCTAAACTTAGTCCAAGTCCGGCATAACCGGTGACCAGTTGGGAAGTGTCTGCGGGCCTCCAAACTCTGGAATGAGGGGCTGCTGCCTGTCGCCGTTGGCGGCCATGACATAGAGCTGAGCCCTTCCACCCCGGGTGGAGTGGAACACTATCATCCTCCCGTCCGGTGAGAAGCTGGGGTGGCGGTTGAGGCCCTGACCACCGGTCAGCTGCATATAACCGGAGCCGTTGGGGGATATTACGCAGACATCCCTTTCCCTGGCCACAAAGGCTATCTTGTCGCCCTTGGGGGACCAGGAGGGATCCGTGCTCTTACCACCTGGGGATACCCTAGAGCCACTTCCGCCGGAGGCGGAGGTGATGTAGATTCCGGCGGATCCTCCCTGATCCGAGACATAGGCGATCTGGGAACCGTCAGGGGAGAAGCTGGGGGAAATCTCCAGATTTCCGCCATGGGTTATGACCTGGGGGTTTCTTCCGGTGAAAAGCGCTATGTTTGTGCTGGTGCGCCCGGAGAGTCCAGCGGCTATTACGCCCTGGGGAGAGTAGTTGGGGGCGATGACCAGCTCACCGCGGTAGATGGACCTACCATCACTAATTAGCTCCCATTTTCTGCCGCTCTTGCGTACCCAGGCCGTGCGGTTCCCGGGTCCCAAGGTGGGGTGCGAGAAGGCCCCCTCCGGAAGGTTTCCCGTCACCGCCTCGGCGGTGTCGGCTCCCAGCTCGGTCATCATGACGCTGGAGCCGCTCACAAAGATAATCTTGGTGCCAAAGACACCGGGTTCCCCGGTGATGGCCAGAAGCACCTCATTGGTGAAGCGGTTAATAATCTGACGGGCGTCCTTCTCCGGGGCGGAGTAGCGTTTGGCTAGCTTTTGGGAACCCGTGGCCACGTCATAGAGCCTTAGCTCCATGGTGACCTTACCCCTAGCTAGCTCGGCCGCGCCCTTGATGACGAAATTAGCCCCTATCTGCGCCCAGGGGGCGTAGTCCATGGGGGTCTCGGGAAAGAGTCCGGCCCGGGGGTCACTCTCCAGGGAGGCCCTAGGATCGAGTAGCTGGAAGTAGCCGGTCATGTCCAGATTGGCGCCCAGCCTGCGGGGGTACCTGGTGAGCCCGTCGCCCGGGAGCGTTCCCTTGAGGGGCTGGAAGTCGGGGATCGCTATGTTGAAACGGTTGAATACCCCGCTTAGATCCACCGGTATGAGGACAGAGGGATCTTGGTACTCCAGCCCTGTCTGGGCCCTAAGCGCGCTTGAAACGAAGAGCAGGATCATAGCGAGGGCAAGTGAAAAACGCCTTGGCATTGAGTTCCTCCCTAAACACAAAGAAAAAAAATGGAAACAAGCATTTTCCTTAATCCTTAGGCTTCCATATAATTAGAATACGGAAAAGAATGCGTAAGCGGTAAAAAAAGTGGAAAAGGAAAATGGAAAGAACAGTATAAATGATAATGGACAAGACAAAGGAAAAATGATTAATGGAAAGTATATATAGGAAAAATAGAAAAAGAAAATATTAATCCTTATAAGCCTCTGTTTTCAAGGGCATTAAAGAGATTCACCAAGATTCATATTTACCAAGAGTCAATTTCACCTAAATTTTCAAATTCACCAAGAGCCAATTTCACCTAAATTTTCAAATTCACCAAGATTCAATTTCACCAAGAGTCAAAAACAATCTTAAGTCTTAGGTCTTAAACAAGTGAGTCTAGAAGTGAGTCTAGAAGTGAAATTTCACAACATGTGCTTAACCCCATGGACAATCTAAATGTAGATTCCCTAAAGTACTAATATTTAAGGGATTCCAGAAAAGTGTTAGGCCAAAGGCCTAACACTCTCCGGTTTTCCACTAGAACATAGCGCCCATGGTGAACTCCCAGCGCCCGGCGGGTTCGCCCGGGTCTGGATCCATGGCCTTGCCGTATTCAATGCGGAGCGGGCCCATGGGTGAGAGGTAGCGCAGGCCGCCGCCGTAGCTGCGTTTGAGGTTTCCGAACTGGTAGTCCTCTTCCTGGGTCCAGACATTACCCATGTCATAGAAGAGCACAGCGTAGAGTCCGGAGTTTTGGATGATGGGGAAGGTGAACTCGATGTTGGCGTAGGCCTGTTTCTCACCGCCGATGGTCTCACCGGTTAGGGGATCCTTGGGGGAGATGCCGTACCAGTCGTAGCCGCGCACCGAGTTGATGCCGCCTAGGAAGAACTTCTCATAGACGGGAAGGCCGTTTATTTTACCTTCCTTGAGGAGTCCAATCTCCGCGTGCCCCATCAAGGCCGCGCCCTTCCAGAAGGGCACGGGTATCCACTTGGCGGCCTCCAGCTCATAGCGGCTAAAGGAGGTCTCGCCGCCTAGGAGGCCCGTGGCGATGGAGTAGCTTATCCTGGCGGTGGAGCCGTCGGTGGGCTGGAAGAAGTGGTTCCTGGTGTCGCGGCTGAGCCTTACCGAGAATATGCTGTTCACGGACTGGCCCATCATGGAGCGCAGGTACTGGGAGCTGTACATGGAGACCTCGGATATGTCCACGTCCTCCCAGGTGAAGCTGCCGGATATGTAGAAGCGCTCAAAGAGCGGATAGCCCGCCCTGATGGCGAAACCCGTGGTGTTCTTGTCGTAGTAGTCGTATTGGTAATAGGTCTTGAATATGTCAAAACCCAAGAGCAAAGGCATGTCACCCACCCAGGGGTCAGTGAATGATAGATCAAAGAGCCTATACTCGCCGCCTATGTTGGCTTGTAAGGATATACGCCTACCGTAGCCAAAGAGGTTATCCTGGGAGACGCTAACGGTTCCGTAGATGCTGGAGTAGTTGCTGTAACCAGCTCCAATCTGGAAGGATCCTGTGGGACGCTCTTTGACGGTGACTCGTAGGTCCACCAGGTTAACCTGGTCCACGTTGGAGGGGCTGGGCTCTATGGTCACCTCATCAAAATAGGAGCTGCGCATGAGGTTGTTCTGGGACGAGATGAGCTTACTCTCGGAGGTTAGATCGCCTTCGGCCACCTCCAATTGCCTTCTGATGACCTTGTCTCTAGTCTTTTGATTACCCACTATGGTTATGCGGTTGAAATATACCAGATTCCTAGGCTCCACCACGAAGCTAACGTCCAAGATGTCCGAGCCCTCGCTCTGCGGCTGGAAGTCCACGCCCACGTCCGCGTGGTAGTAGCCCTTGTCCTTGTAGTAGGTGACGAGCTTGGTCTGATCCGCCATGATGATGTCCCTGGAGACCCATTTCTCACCCCGGATGTCTAGGGGCTTTAGCATCTTCTTGAGGTCGTCACCTTCCTGGATGTCGCCGGTTATGGTGACATTACCCACCTGGAAGCGCTGGCCCTCCACTATGGGGAAGATGAGGTCGTATCCCGCCCCTTTCTCGGCCTTGATGACCGCGGGTTCCCCAATCCTCGCCTGGAGGAAGCCGTTATTTTGGTAGAAGGCTAGGAGCAGTTGGCTATCATTGGCGAGCTTGTCTTGCTCCAGCTTACCCCTACCCGTTATGAAGGAGAAACCGCCCCTGGTCTTACTCTCAATCACCCCTTTCAGTTTAAAGTCGCTAAAGTGCTCGTTTCCCTCGAACTCTATGTAGCGGATAAAGGTCTTACCGCCCTCGTCTATGTGGAAGACCAGCCTCGCCCTATTCTCCGGGCCCTGTTCCAAATCGTAGGTGACCGCGGCGTTGGAGTAGCCTTTGGAGGCGTAGAAGCGGGTGATGTTACCCACCGCCATCATGAGCCTATCATCCGAGGCCACGTCCATGAGCTTAAGGCCCACTATCTCGTTTAGGTCGTCGTCGTCGTACTCCTCGTTTCCTTGGTAGACGATCTGGCCTATCTGGGACCTCTCCGTCACGATGAACCTAACGGCCTTACCGCCGGCCACGTCGTCCGTCTCCACGTGGATGTTGTCGAAATAGCCAAGCGAGAAGAGCCGCCTTATGTCCGTGGCCACCTTGGCCTCGCTGTAGGTGCCGCCCTGCCTGGTGCGCAGGTTGTTGAGTAAGCTATCTAGGTTGGCCCTACCGGATCCCGAGATGGAGACGCTCACTATCCTGGGGCCAGTGCCGTAGAGGTGGTCCGTCGAGAGGATGACCACGTTGTCCGCGTAGGGGGAGAGATCCTGGGAGGAGGGCGCCACGATGTCAATGCGCCTGGATGATGTCCCGGAGGGGTGGAGGGCCAGTAACTGGCCCGAGAGCGTAAAGCTCTCACCGGAGCTGGTGAGCGTGGGCACAAAGAGGTAGTCGGCCCCCAGCTGCCTGGCATCGGCCATGACCGCCGCCTGGGTGGCGGAGAGCGACTGGGTGCCCAAGGTGAGCGGGATGAAGCCCTGGGTGGAAAAGGATCGGGTGGTCACTTCCATGAGGCCCTGGGCCATGTTGTTGAGCTGCTCCAGCTTCACGCTCGATGCCCCCACAATGCTGTAGGGCATTATGGCCACCTTCAGGCCCTCCTGCGCCAGGAGGCCTTCCGCGTGGACCATGCTCATAATTAGGGTAAAAAACAGGGCGAAAAGTTTTTTGGACATCTGTGTCTCCAGGGGTGGTATTAATCCTTGGACTTTTTTTGTACTTTTATAATATTTTGCGCGTCTAACTTTCAATTTATTTTTCGGCCACTAAAGAATTTTTTTAGCTCTAAATGGCTTTCCATGGGCTAAGAAGCTTTTGGTATTCTTTCTTGCATGTTAATTGTTATCTAAAAAGGCCGCTTGTGCGGGGCTTTTGGGGTTTAAGTTTTTTTTGGCCTCTTGGTAATACCCTTTATCCATGAAAATCTTCAAATAGGCAAACACCAAAAAAAGATCCAAAAAAAAGCTAAAAACGAAATTAATGCTTGGGATAAATAGTTACTTCCCAGAAAATTATTTTTCTAAAAAAGAAAGCCAAGATCTCCCCACAAAAGGCACCTTATCAGCCTTCCATGGGGCTAAGTTTTCCGTTACTAAGGGTGAGCCGGGTGTCCATTAGCTTGGAGAGCTCGGCGTTGTGGGTGACCACCACGGCGGAGAGGGATTTTTCGTGCACCAGCTCCAAGATGAGCTTGTTCACCATCTCGGCGTTCTTACCGTCTAGGTTTCCGGTGGGCTCATCGGCTAGGAGGATGGTGGGCTCCATGATTATGGCCCTCGCCAGCGCCACCCGCTGCTGCTCGCCTCCGGAGAGGATTCCCGGGCGGTGCTTGAGCCTTAACGAGAGCCCCACCCTAGCTAGTATGGGTTCAGCGCGGGACGCGGCCTCCTCGGCTTTCACTCCTGAGATCATGAGAGGCATAGCCACGTTCTCCAGGGCCGTGAACTCCGGAAGCAGGTGGTGGTACTGGAACACGAAGCCAATCTCCTTCATCCTCCAGTGGGCGAGTTCCGGCTCGCTTAGGTTGAAGATGGACTCCCCCCGGGAGTAGACCCCTCCCGAGGTGGGCCTGTCCAGCCCGCCCAGGATGTAGAGAAGGGTGGACTTACCGCTGCCCGAGGCCCCTAGGATGGCGATGGAGCGCCCTCTCTCCACTCTTAGATCCAAGGAACTGAGGATAACCAGCTCCTCGAGGCCGCTCATGAAGCTCTTCCCCAGACCCTTGGCCTCCAGAACCGTCCGGTCCGAGGCGCTCTCCGGCTTGGAGCTCTCAGTTGGGGCACTCTTGCCAAGGGATCCCTTACCCGACCCCGCGGCCGCCCCTAAGGCCTGGCGCGTTTTCCAAAGGGGAAGGCAGGTAGTCGCCATCGTCCCCTGGGGAGGGTAAGAGGATAGCTCCGGATTATTGTAGAGAGTTGGCATGCTAGGCTTTTATTCCCATAATTATCTCTATTATTTATCCTTTTTGTGCCCTATTTTAAAAGCGTTCAAATATAGCTAGTATTTTGTGGCCTTGGTATTTTTTTTTAGATTAGTACTTTCTTTAAATACGCCGCTCTAGTTTTTGGGGCCTCTGGAGTGCGTCGCGAAAAATGGATTTTGTAATTGTTGCCCATATTATCAAAGAATTAAAAATTCACAAAACAAAAAAACACCTCGTGGAGATTTAGATATGGATGTTTCAGAGTCCTTCTTGGCTTAGCTGATTTAGCTCTCTTAGCTTATCTTTTCTGTCTAAGGCAAATATTCCCCCAATATGTCCGATTTAAGGCTTATTTGGCCTGTCTTGGCTATTTGAGGGTGGCGCTTGCAAATTTTTACTTAAGGTTTCTTCTTTCACGTCTTTTTTCTTCTATGATCTATCTCTTGCTTCTTCAAGATATGAGCGCCCAGGACGTATTTTTGCCCATAAATTTTGGGGCGTAGGATTTTTTTGGGGAAACGTGTGTTGCTTCAAGGCTTTTCCCAATCTTTTTTGCCTCATAAGTAAGCCTGTGATGCCCCAAGCATCTTAAAGTCCCGGCAGCTGTTTTCTTTCATAAACGGCTAAAGATAAAAGCGCCTCAAATCAAGAGCAGAGGGGTAAAGCCCAATATCACTCATAGCGGATAGCCTCCACGGGATCCTGGGAGGCGGCTTGGCCGGCCGGGTAGAGAGTGGCCAAATAGCTAATGAGAAGAGACACCAAGGTGATGGCGAGTATCTGGAGGGGCCTTATCTCCACGGGAAGCGTGCTCATGAGATAGACATCCGGTGGTAAGGTAATGAACTCATAGCGTTTAAGTAAGAAGCATATCACGAGCCCTATGATTAGCCCCACGAGGGTGCCGAAGCCCCCCACGATGAGGCCCTGTATGGTGAATATGCGGCGTATCTGGCTAGACCTCGCTCCCATGGCCTTGAGGATGGCGATGTCCCGGGTCTTCTCGGTGACCATCATGACCAAGGTGGAGGCTATGTTGAAGGCGGCCACCAGAATGATTAAGGTGAGTATGACGAACATGGCGGTCTGCTCCAGCTTGAGGGCGGAAAATAAGCTCATGTTCATCTCCATCCAGTCCCTGGCCCAAAAATCCCCAGGAAAAAATAGGCTAAGGACCTTCTCTTTGATACTTTTCGCCTGGTATATGTCATCCACCATGATCTCAATCACTGAGACCTCGTTGTCCATGCCCAATAGCTTCTGGGCATCGGAGATGGTGGTGAAGGCCACCCGGGAGTCGAACTCGTAAAAGTTCGCCTGGAAGACGCCCGCCACCTGGAAGATTTGGGTGAGAGGCACCCTCTTCCCAATGGGGGTAACCCGGCCGAAGGGGGATATGATGGTTACCTCACCCAAGGGCCCTTGGCCCATCATGAGGGAGAGCTCCCGGCCTAGGATTATGCCCGGATACTCTACTATCTCATCCTCATCATAATAAGCTCTACTTTCTCCGGCATCTTCTGTGGAACCCTCTCCAGAGTCATCAGCTATTGCGTTATCAGCTATTGCGTTATCTGAAGCCCTTGGTGCCTCTCCTTGCGCTTGTCCTTGGGCCACCACTCCCTCTTGAATTTCTTGGGTGCCTTGGCCCTCAAGAGCGCTTTTACCCTCATTCGCGCTCGCCACTTCACCCTCATTTGCGTTTAGAGCATCTCTTTCCCTATAGGAGAGGGGGCTTGGGGAATCTAGGTCTAAGAGGTCCTCCTCAATTATCTGGCTATCACCTCTGATGGAGGGAAAGGGAGAATTACTGTTAAAACTATCAGTAACTAGACTATCAGTCACCAAGGCATCGCTTTCTAGGCCATTAGTTGGGGATTCATTAGTGTCTTGGGCCTCTTTTAAGATCTGGCCTGGAAGGGCT